>CAYUAV010000032.1:10722-14238 GCA_964442665.1 uncultured Bacteroidales bacterium | reverse complement strand
AAAATATACCTATGGATTTGACCTGTTGCGCGATCATGTTAAAAATATGACACCGGAATGGGCTTATGGCATTACCACAATCGACCCATATACCATAAGGGAAACGGCACGCGAAATAGCACAGGCTGCCCCGGCAGTCATTATTCATCCGGGCCGGCATGTAACATGGTACGGCGACGATAGTCAGCGCGAACGTGCAATTGCAATTCTGAATGGCATTCTTGGATCGTGGGGACGAAGAGGAGGATTCTACAGACCTGATAAGGTCGACCTTCCATCGTATCCTCACCCACCCTATCCGGAACCTAGACGGACCTGGAGAGATGCTTTTCCCGGTCAGTTCCCGCTGGCGGGTCTTGCTCTTGCTTCGGGAATTTGCGATGCTACGATACCATCTGCATCAAGAGATTGCTCATTTAAAGGCTGGATTGTTAACGGAACCAACCTGATCGAGACACTACCCGATCAGAAAAACACTATTACTGCCATTCAAAATCTTGATTTACTGGTTGTTATCGATACCATGCCTATGGAAATCACAGGCTGGGCTGATATCATTCTTCCGGAATGTACTTATCTTGAGCGATACGATACATTGCGCACAGGCCCGCACCGCGAACCCCAGATTGCTTTGCGAATGCCGGCAGTTGAACCTAAATACAATACCAAACCGGCATGGTGGATGGCCAAAGAACTTTCAAAAAAACTGGGCCTCGAATCATATTTTGCCTGGGAATCGATCGAAGAATTACTCGACTGGCAACTGAAACAGATGGGTTCATCTCTTGAGGAAATGCAACGAATCGGAGTCAAAACTTTTCCCAGGGCTTATGACGATTTATACTTTGCGGAAAATGAAGACGTGGTCTTCAATACGGCGACAGGAAAAATTGAACTGTACAGCATCGAATTCGCCAATGCAGGTTTCGATCCTATTCCCAAGTACACCCCTCATGAGGAACCACCTTCCGGTTATTACCGGTTGAATTACGGGCGTGCCCCTGCTCACACCTTCAGCCGTAGTTCCAACAATCCGAACCTTACGGATATCATGGCTGAAAATGTACTTTGGATCAATCCGAAAGTAGCTAATGAATGGGGAATCAGTGCAGGACAGGAAATATGGCTTAAGAACCAGGATGGTATTGTATCCGAGTTTCCCATAAAAGCAAGAATAACGGAACGTATTCGCTGGGATTCGGTATTTATGGTACACGGATTCGGACATGATGACAAACGATTGACCCGGTGTTATGGAAAAGGTGCCAGTGATACCCGGTTGATTTCACGCGTGCATGTCGATCCGGTAATGGGCGGTACAGGTATGCGGGGCAACTTTGTAACTTTTTTGTTTGAACCTGAAAAAGCAGAGCTGAAGCTATGAGATACGCAATGGCTGTTGATACGAAGAAATGTGTAGGCTGCTCCGATTGTGTGGTAGCCTGCCAGACCGAGAACAACGTTCCTATTGGATATTGCCGCGACTGGGTCGTTGAGGTTACCGATGGCACCTATCCCCAACTGGAAATAGAAATACGAAGCGAACGATGCAACCATTGCGCCAATTCACCGTGTGTCCGTTGCTGTCCGACCGGAGCCAGTCATTATGACGATGGAGGTGCCGTTCTTGTAACACACCATAAATGTATCGGATGCGGTGCATGCATTGCATCATGCCCCTATGATGCACGCTATCCGCACCCCGATGGCTATGTCGATAAGTGCACATTTTGCCTGCACCGGGTAAAAAAAGGTCTGAAACCTGCCTGCGTTGCGGTTTGTCCGACCAAGTGCATGTATTTTGGCGATCTGGACGATCCGAAATCCGATGTATCGACCATCCTTAAAAAAAGGAAATACAAGACACTGATTCCCGAAGCAGGAACGGATCCGCAATTATATTTTTTAATCTAGAAAATTAAACACACAGCATATGAGAGAAGAACTGATAATCAGCGGAAGAATGAACGCGAAAATCGATCCCATTCTACACATCTGGAGTTGGGAGATACCGCTTTATCTTTTTCTTGGGGGACTTGCAGCAGGTATTCTCTTTTTCGCTGCACTTTATACCATTCTCGGAAAAGATAACCAGTATAAAGCTGCCGTAAGAAAAGCCCCGCTACTGGTACCGGTCCTCTTAATTTTAGGGCTCCTGGCTCTGTTTCTCGATCTGAACCATAAACCGTATTTCTGGCAACTTTACACAACCATTAAATTGCAGTCGCCCATGTCGTGGGGAGCGTGGATATTATTGATCATTACACCGGTATCATTTATCTGGGCAGCCCTTAATATTAAAGAAATATTTCCCCGATGGGATTGGAAATACCAATGGCTTATTGATTTTGAAAGATGGTGCAGGAAACATATCATGCCCATTGCATGGATTACGATCGTTTCAGCTGTTATCCTGGGTATTTATACGGGCATTCTGCTTTCCGCATTTAACGCTCGGCCTCTCTGGAATACATCCATACTCGGCCCGCTGTTTCTTACTTCAGGTTTATCAACAGGAGCCGCAGCGATCATGTTAATGAGCCGTGATAAGGAAGAGCGAAAACTCTTTGCCCGGATCGATATTCTGTTGATAGCTATTGAATTATTTCTTATTACGCATATGTTCATGGGATTTATTGCCAGCACCCAGGTACAGATCGATGCTGCGAAATTATTTCTTGGCGGCCCCTATACGGCACCTTTCTGGGTATTTGTTGTCAGTCTCGGGTTAATTATTCCCGCAGTTCTTGAAATCCTGGAAATCTTCAGACGGGAAATCCCGGTCATCATCCCCGCTTCGCTGGTATTATTTGGAGGCATCATGCTTCGGTTTATCATAACCTATGCAGGACAGGCAAGCAGGTGGCTTTATTAAACGAAATGTGATTATCAAATACATATTTAAAAAGAAGTAATAGTAAGTGATATGACGAAAAAAGACATAAAGAAAACAAAGTACCTCAATCCATACATCGGGGGTGTGCTTCTGGGCCTTGTACTTCTGGCTGCCAATTTTGTTTCCGGTCGGGGACTCGGGGCCAGCGGGGCGATAAAGAGTACTATCGCAGCCGGAGTAAAAACTGTTGCGCCCAATCATTATGAAAAGGCCGAATTCTACAAGGAATACGCCGAGAAAAAAGAAAGCCACGGCAAAGCGGGACAAAGTCCACTGAAAGACTGGCTGGTATTGGAAATGCTGGGCGTTCTGGTTGGCGGATTCTTATCAGGAGCTGTAGCCGGCAGGCTTAAACTCAGAACGGAACATTCACCCCGTATTACCGTTAATCGCCGGCTTTTGTTTGCATTGCTGGGCGGAATATTCTTCGGATTCGGGTCCCAGTTGGGAAGAGGTTGCACCAGCGGATCGGCACTTAGCGGAATGGCGGTGCTCTCACTTGGAGGTTTTATAACCATGGCAGCTATTTTCGGCACAGCATTCGTCTTTGCCTATGTGTTCCGTAAAAACTGGATTCAATAACAAACTGGATATTTTTTACTAATACAATAAAAACAATA
>CAYUAV010000032.1:0-10712 GCA_964442665.1 uncultured Bacteroidales bacterium | reverse complement strand
TTCATATGAAATCATATCTCCGAACACCAACCTGTTTCTGGCCTTCATCATTGGTATCGGATTTGGCTGGGTTCTGGAGAGCAGTGGTTTTTCCTCGAGCCGGAAGCTTGCCGGAGTATTTTATGGCTATGATACAGTTGTACTTAAAGTATTTTTTACCGGGGCCATCACGGCTATGGTGGGTTTACTGTTTTTCAGCCTCTTTGGCTGGACTAATCTCAGCCTGGTATATATTAATCCTACCTACCTAACTTCAGCCATACTGGGAGGAGTAATTATGGGACTGGGATTTATTATGGGCGGATTTTGTCCAGGAACAAGTTTTTGTGCGGCTTCAATCGGAAAAATCGATGCCATGGTATTTGTCGTCGGTTTATTTATCGGGGTATTTATTTTCACCGAAGGTTACCCGGCCTGGAAAGAAATATATATGGCAAAATTCCTCGGATACCCAAAAATCAGCACTGTACTGAATCTTTCTGACGGTGTTCTTGCCTTGCTGGTAATTCTGGCAGCTGTCGGGATGTTCTGGATTGGCGAATGGGCCGAAAAGAAATTTCCCCAGCCTGAGTATTAATCGCAAAATCTGAAAGAAATGAATACGAGAATAATTATATCCGTTGTCTTTATCGGTTTGGGTCTGATCATTGCTGCCGTACCCCAAAATACTACTTTGCCCTATAAACTTTCTGCACAGGAAATGCTTGAACTTTCCAATAACCGTGTACATTACTACAGTCCTGAAGAAGTAGCCGACATAATTGTACAGAAAGATCCCGAGTTCCAACTGATCGATATTCGTCCGCAGGATGAATATGAAAAGTTCAGCCTTCCGGGTGCGATCAATATACCGCTTACCGATATTCTTTCCGAAGAGTACCGCGATATTCTGAACCAGGATGTAAAAAGAAATATCCTGTTCTCGAATGGTACGGTCGATGCAACCAAAGCCTGGATGATTATGAGCCAGCTTGGATGGGAAAATAACTATGTAATGGAAGGCGGATTAAATTACTGGGCAGAAGTGATTATGAATCCCATACCCCCGGCCAGCACCAGTCCGAATGAGGAAATATCAAAATATCAGTTCCGTAAAGCGGCAAACGGAGCATTAAGCGGCGAAGCTGCAGTCGAGGAAAATGCTCCTGCAGCCCCCGTAGCAAAGCCTCCGATCATTAAGCGGCCCCAGCGTAAACGGGTTGAAGGCGGATGCTGATATAAGGCACCGATGAACAAATTTATCTGATACATATTTTGACACCCCTTTTGGGGTGTTTTTTTAATGGGTAATCAGTATTTTTCCTAATTTGTGCAGCGAAAGTTTTTACCATTCGTCTATACAATTGAATTAAGATGGAGAATAATAGTCTTGACATTCATCATCTGATCGAAGAATGTATCAGGAATAATAAAAAGGCACAGCTTTTACTGTATAAACATTGTGCAAAAAGTATGTATAACACGTGCTTAAGAATGGTAAAAAACACTGCTACGGCAGAAGATATAATACAGGAAGCTTTCCTGTCGGCTTACCGATCGATGAAAAGTTTCAGGCAGGAAGTACCCTTCTCAGCCTGGTTACGAAGAATTGTCATTAATAAATCACTAGATCACCTTCGTAGAAACAAAAATTCAAACCTGGAATATTACGATAAGTTAGAAGATTTTTCGGATATATCACATACGGATAGTGATAATGGTTCTGATGCTATGCGTGAAAAGCTTGTGCAACATATTAAGGATGAAATGATGCTATTACCTGACGGATACAGGGTTATATTTTCTTTGTTCTATTTTGAGGGGTACGATCATGATGAAATCGGACAGATAATGAATATTTCACCTTCCTCATCGCGGTCGCAACTTACACGGGCAAAGCAGCGAATAATCAGAAATTTAAATCAAAAGGGTATAAAAGATGTCGTCTGATATTTTTTCGGGGATAAATAAAAGCGTGCCTGAGGATGATCTTCCGAAAGGACACTTAAAACGATTCGAAAACCGGTTGAATTCATTGTCGGAGATACAATCACGGTTCAGGCTGATTCAGCGTATTGCCATAGCTGCTGCTGTCGCGGCATTTATTGTGTTATCGACCATTGTAACTGTCAATCTGGAAGAACTGAAAAACAGGAAAACGGCTTTATATGATGTTTCACCGGAATTTCACGAAACCGAACTGTATTTTGCCGGTAAAGTGCAAGAAAAAATAGAAATTCTCAAGTCCAACGATTCTTTTAACAAAGATATACTCAAAGATATCCGTGAAATCGATAAATCATGTGCCGAGGTAAAAAAAGAACTTATCAGGAATCCGCAGGATGACAGGCTGATCAGTGCTGCAATAGAAACGTACAGAATTAAATTGGATATGCTCGATGAAGTTATTTCAAAAACCAGTGAGAAAAATATATAAATGATAAAAACCAAAATAGAATGAAAACAAATAACATTTACAAACTTCGTATTCCGCTTGTGTTCCTGTCAATTTATTTAATCGGACAGGCAGCTTTATGTCAGGATGAACAAACCAAGAAATTCAAAAACCAGTATGAGTCGGACAGAAATACTGTCCTGCAAATAAATAATAAGTACGGGAATATTGATATCCGCGACTGGGGAAAAAATGAAATATCGGTGGAAGTTACTATTGTATTAAAGGGTGTAAGCAGTCAGAGGGCTGATCAGATTTTTAAAGAGGTTAATATCAACTTTTCAGAAGAAGGAGATTTTGTTTCGGTAGAAACTGAATATAACGAAGAATTTTTCAGGATGGTAAATAAAGATCAATTTCTGCAGGAGAAGAAATTTGAAGTGAATTACCTGGTAATGTTACCTTCGTATGTTAAGGTTGAAGCAACCAACAAGTATGGTAACATTTTTATCAGTAAGCTGTCCTCTCCTTCAACAATCGAATTGAAGTACGGCACTCTGAAAATTAATCAAATTGTCGCCAGGGATAAAGATAATATGGCACTTATTGAGCTGGCTTATTCCAAGGGGACCATTGAAACCTGCGAATGGATTAAGATCCTCACAAAATATTCACAACTGAGCATTCAAAACAGTAAAGCACTGATCATAATCAGTAAATATTCGAAACTTAATATTGAAGAAGGAAGTTCGCTTATCTGCGAATCGAAATATGATGGATATGATATCGGTGTACTGGCCAATTTTGTTACCGAAGCACAATATTCAAATTTTCGTTTCGATGAAATTACCCGGAAAATTGACCTGGAGACAAAATATACCGATGTAAAAGTTATGAAAGTACCGGCAACATTCGAATCCATCGATATCGAAAATAATTACGGTTCTATAAAGATTGGCATTGATCCGTCGGCATCATACAGGCTAAAGGGGCATGCAAAATATGCCAAAATAAATTACCCTGAAAATGGTAAAATCAATCGTTTTCAGCAAAATACGGAGCTCACCGTTGAAGGAACTGTGGGAAGTCCTAATAAGGAATCGGGGAAAGTAACTATTGAAACCCAGTATGGCGGGGTCAGCCTTTACTGATCAGTTTTCGAACTACCTGATCGAGTTCCGGATTATAAACAATAAAATAAGGATTGTGCAGGTTGATTTTATTGTAGGTTAAAGGCTGGAAATTATCAGCTTCGATCACTGCTCCTCCGGCATGAATTACTACTGCATGACTGGCGGCTGTATCCCATTCCATGGTAGGACCAAGACGGGGATAAATTTCAGCACTTCCCTCTGCTATCATGCACAGCTTAAGGGAACTACCAATTGAATTCAACTCGTCAACAGGTTTGTATTTTTTCAGGTTCTCAATAAACAGGCTGGTCTCTCCCGAAAGGTGAGACCGGCTTGCAACTACTCGTAATTTTTCAGCAGGTTTACCCACAGACAGTTTTAAAGCATGCTCTTTTAATGTAGCTGGTTTTTTACCAACTGTTCCGGTTACTTTAAAACTACCTTGTTTTTTCAATGCGAAATATAAAAGATCGAGAGCGGGAGCATAAACAACACCCAGAACAGGAATTGCTTTTTCAACCAGTGCAATATTAATGGTATATTCGGCCCTTTTATTTATAAATTCCTTTGTACCGTCGAGTGGATCAATGAGCCAGAATCTGTTCCAATTTTTTCGTATGTCGTAAGGAACAGTCTTGTTTTCCTCACTCAGTATCGGAATATCGGTGCCCGCAAGGTATTCATTTATTATACGGTTCGATTCCAGGTCGGCCCGTGTCAGTGGCGAATTATCGTCCTTAATCAGAACAGTCATATCTTCACGATAGAAATCCAGGGTCTTATTTCCCGCTTTAAGCGCGGCCTCAAGCGCTGTATTCAATAATGTATTGTAGTTAATCATGTCATAAATAAAGTAAAGAAAGTATGGTAACCGTTGTTATCATGTAAAGTACAGTGAGCGGTGCGCCTATCTTGAAAAAATCTTTAAAAAGGTAATTACCCGGACCATATACCATCAGATTGGTTTGGTACCCGTGAGGTGTCATAAAATTAGCTGCCGACGCATAAGCGACCGTCAGAATAAACGGAGTTGGCGAAAGGTTTAAATTATTGGCAATAGTTAGTGCAATGGGGAAAATTATTCCCACCGAAGCTTTATTCGTTATATAAGCTGCCAGTATGGTTGTGATAAGGTATATTCCAAATAGTACACCAACCCTGCCCAGGGGCATAAAGAGTGTAATAAATCCGTTGGCTATCAGCTCGGCAGCACGAGTCTTTATCATAGCTGTTCCCAGCGCCAGCGATAAAACAATGATGAGTGCCAGGTTATAGTCGAGGCTTTTAGGCAGTTCCTTAGGAGTAGTTAAACCTAATATCATTCCGGCTACGATCAGTATCAGCAATCCGATAAACAAGTTGACTACATGCAAAGCCGAAAGAATGATCGCTGCTATGAGTCCCCCTAGCAGGATATACGCTTTATAATTCTCAATTTTTACATAGTCTTTAACCCGCGAAATAAAATAAAAATCCTGGGATGATTGTGTCCGGCTGTTAAAAGCCGCACCGGCATATACCAGCAATACATCGCCGGCCATCAGCTCCACGTTACTCATTTTATTGGTGATATGCTCACCGTTTCGGTGAACTGCTAAAACAGCGGCATCGTATTTTGCCCTGAAATTTACTTCCTGGACTTCCTTTCCGATCAGAGTTGAATTCTGAGAGATCACAATTTCAATGACTTCGGCTTTCTTTGCCTTTGCCAGCATTCCTATTTCCGAAACCACAAGTCCGGGCTCGCGATCGACAAGGTCGGCAATTCTCTGTGTCTCACCGGCAAAAACCAGAATATCATCTTCCATCAGTTTTGTATCCTTAATAAATCCCTGAATGGATTCCGAATCACGATTGATTTCAACCAATGTCAATCCCTTTAAATTTTGCAGGTTGGTTTCGCCAAGTTTCTTACCGATCAGGTATGATCCGCTGCGTACCCTGGCTTCGATAAAATACGTACGTGTACTGATAAATCCTTCCTCTTCGGATGGTGATTTTCTTTCGGGCAGGAATTTCTTGCCGATAAAGAAAATGTACAGGAACCCTATTAAAACCATGGGCACACCTACATATATAAAATCGAACATTTCGAGTTGCCTGAGGTTCGGAATTATCTTCTGATCCTGTACCATACTCGCAACAATGAGGTTAGTTGACGTACCGATCAATGTTGTGGAACCTCCAAGAATGGCAGCATAAGATAAAGGAATTAGGAATAGTGAAGGAGCAAAATTTTTACGCTTGCACCAGTTATGAACATAAGGCATCATAATGGCAACCAGTGGAGTATTGTTCAGAAATGAAGAAAAAGTAGCCACAATAATCATCATACGTGCAAGAAACCCGTTATAGCTTCGTGCCGAACGGAACAGCCGGTCGAATACTTTTTCAATTACAGTGGTTTTTCTGACCATATCGCCCCAAACCAGAAGCAATAATATTACGGCAACCTGAACATTACCCAGCCCGGAAAGTATCTCACTTGCCGATAACACATTAAATACACCGAGAAATAGAATAGCTAAAACAAAAGTGAAGGCAGGTCCGAATAAATTGGTATATAAGGAATACAAAATAAAAATGAGAGCGATGAAAACCAGTATAATATCGAATGTCAGCATGCCTGAGATGAATTGTGTATCCTCATAATTCCAACAGGAACCGGGTAACGAATGTATAAAATATCTTTTGTTATTAAAAGAAGAGTATCAAACTATAATATCAGGCATGAAGAGCTCACCGCATCAGGGTCGTACAAAATATCAGCATTAAGATCGGGATATAAATGACGGACATCAGAATGTGGATCAGTTTTATTTTATTCCCTGATCTCATTGAGACTGTTTGCAAATTTCATAATTTTATCATACCTATTACGCCGTACTTAACCCGCTTCAATCGTTAATCGTTGTTAATATTAACATAATTAAACAGTTAGAATTATATGCAGAAAATCTCAGAACTGAAGCCCCGCCTGATATGGAAATATTTTGAAGAAATACTGCAAATACCCAGAGCATCGAAACATGAGGAAAGAATATTACTGTACCTGGAAGAATTTGCTAACAAACAGAAATTACCCTTTAAAAAAGACAGGAAGGGAAATATTCTTATTACAAAGCCAGCCAGTGCGGGATACGAAAACCTAAAAAAACTGATCCTGCAAAGTCATGTGGACATGGTTTGCGAAAAGAACGTAGGTATACATCACGATTTTGCCAGGGACCCGATTAAAGCATTCATATCCGACGGATGGGTAAGATCGGAAGGAACCACACTGGGCGCCGATAATGGTATCGGAGTTGCCGCTCAACTGGCCATTCTGGCTGATAAATCGATAACTCACGGCCCCCTGGAATGTCTTTTTACCGTTGACGAAGAATCGGGACTAACAGGAGCGCTGAATATCGGCAATGATCTGATTGACGGAAAAATATTGATAAATCTCGATTCGGAAGATGAAGGCGAATTGTTCATCGGATGTGCCGGAGGTATAGAGACCATTATTTCCTTTCCTTATAAAATCAAGGAACTCAGACATGAATGTACTGCATTTGAATTCAGTATCAAGGGACTTCTTGGAGGCCATTCCGGCGATGACATTAATAAAGGGCGGGGCAATGCCAATAAAATCCTGATCCGTTTCCTTTGGAATGCTCACAGGAAATTCAAGATCGGTTTATTTGAGTTTCAGGGAGGAAACCTGAAAAACGCCATACCCCGCGAAGCAAGGGCAGGATTTGTTATAAAGAATTCAAAAAAAGAAGGCCTGCTGGAATATATTCAGTGCTTTGAAAAAATAATCACTTCGGAACTGGAAGTGAATGAACCCAATCTGGTAATTGAGTACTCCGAAGTCCCCCTGCCCCAGCAGATCATGAAAAATAAATCAATCCATAAATTGCTTAATGCGCTGCATGCCTGTCCGAACGGCGTGGTTGAAATGAGCCAGAATATTTCCGGGCTGGTTAAAACGTCATCAAATCTTGCGTCGGTAAAAATGGTTGGGGAAAACAGTATCGAAATTATAACCAGTCAGCGAAGTTCGGTGGAAAGTCTGAAACAAAATGTTTCTGACCGTATTTACAGTCTTTTCCAGCTTACAGGTTCAAGGATTATACAAACAGGAAGCTATCCGGGATGGACACCTAATACAAATTCGCCCATTTTGAAAATCACCGAAAAAAGCTATTCCGGTCTGTTCCATACCGATCCGAAGGTCAAAGCTATTCATGCCGGTTTGGAGTGTGGATTATTTCTGAAAAAATACCCCGATCTCGATATGATCTCATTCGGCCCTACCATAAAAGGAGCGCACTCACCCGATGAGCGACTCGAAATACAATCGGTAGATAAATTTTGGTCCCTGCTGCTTGAAGTATTAAAAAATATACCCCTGAATTAATTTCTATTCAACGGGTTCGAAATCTTCTTTACTGACGCCACAAACCGGACAAACCCAGTCATCCGGTATATCTTCGAAAGGAGTTCCCGGTGCAATCCCTCCGTCAGGATCGCCTTCAACCGGATCGTACACGTAGCCACAAACTGTACATTGATATTTTTTCATTCAATAAATGACATAAATAAGTTTAGCCCTACCCTCAGATGTCTTTTACTAGATTAATACTTGGCAAAAAAAAAAAAAAATTATGAATACTCTATGAATCCGTATAAAATAATAATACTATCGGAAAAAAATTGCATTCTATCTGCTGTAACCTTTTTAACTAAAAACAGTAACACCACATGTGTTTGATAACTATTTTTTTACTTTTGGACTCTAATTGATGCGGAAATATGTCTTTCAGGAAAATTATCAGTGACTTTCAGCCCATTACACTATGTGAAATGGATTCGGTGCGCCTGCTTAACCGTATCGATACCAAATACATACTTAGCCTTGAATTATTGCCCTACATTTTAGAAGAAATACAGGCGTATTACAAAGCGCTTGATATTAAGGATGAACGGGTTTTTTCCTATAATTCGCTTTACTACGACACACCGACAAACTATATGTACCTGGCACATCATAATGGCCGCTTATACCGGTATAAAATCCGGTTCCGGGAATATGTATCAAGTAAACTTTGTTTTCTTGAAATAAAATGTAAAAGTAAAGGCAACCGGACTATCAAACACCGCACGACTATTGAGGCCATTGAAACCGAACTATCGCATGATTCAAAACAATATATTGCCAGATACACACCCTTTAAAGACGGGAACCTATTACCTATGATCAATACGGAATTTTCAAGAATTACCCTCGTAAGTAATCAGCTTAACGAACGCGTTACCATCGATTTGAATTTGTTATTCCGTAAAAACGGATCAACAAAGGAAACCGGAAATATCGTAATTATTGAACTTAAGAGGGATGGTACTGCCGAGCCATCGAACCTGATGAAGGCTCTCGGGCATTATGGCATTTATCCAAAGGGATTCAGTAAATATTGTATTGGCAGGGCACTTATTGAAACCGATTTGAAAAGTAATAACTTTAAAGAACGAATTTTAACTATAAATAAAATAAACAATGGAAATTACTTTTACCGGAATTTTCCTCGAGGCTGAGGTATTTGGTATCGAGCTGATCGATAAGGTTGATTTTTATGAACTGCTGGTAAGATTCTTATTTAATTTTGCCATTGTTTTTATTGGTGTACGTTGGTTATACTACCCCAAGGCGAAACGAAAAGATTATCTTTTTACGTATATCCTGATAAGTGCAGTAGTATTTCTTCTCTGCTTCCTGCTCGAAAATGTCAAACTCCAGATAGGTTTTGCCCTCGGCCTGTTTGCTATTTTCGGAATTATCCGCTATCGAACCGATGCAATTCCTATTAAAGAAATGACCTATCTGTTTCTCGTAATAGGTATTTCGGTAATCAATGCACTTGCCAACAAAAAAGTAAGTTATGCCGAACTTCTCTTTACTAATTTCATATTGCTGGTGGTATCGTTTTTTCTTGAACACGTATTTCTTCTGAAACACGAATCGACAAAAACCGTGCTCTATGAAAAGATTGATTTAATAAAGAAAAACCGCCGTGAGGAACTGATCAGGGACCTGGAAGAAAGAACCGGACTCAAAATTAACCGGATCGAAATCGGAAGGATCAACTTTCTCCGTGATACGGTCAGGATTAAGGTTTATTATTATGAAACCGATCAGGAAGCCATATTTCATGAAGATGATTACGGATCGAGGAATGATGATAATAACATATAAAAAAACCGGGCATCAAGCCCGGTTTTTTATTTCCCTCCCCTCCTCTATTCACTAATATTAGCTATAGCTAGCCGGATGGTATATCGGATCCTACCTTTAACCCAGAGGGTATCAGCAAGAGTTTCCTTAAGCATGGCATAATTGGCCAGGTTATAAGTTACAGATTCCAGGTAATCGCTGATATCAACATCAGGTGTTTCCATGGGTAATGAACCAGCATCCGGAACATTATTTTTTACATAGGCAATAGTTTTTTCACTGAGCAGATTGTTCGAAATTGAAATGCCTATAGTATCGATTGCATTCAGGTTGGGCACATTACTTTTTTCCGTGACTTCCATTATTGCTTCATGAACCTTGACATAGTTTATGGTTGCATCGGGATACCCTTTTGCAGCAGCAATTTCTTTAATATCAGTTTCCATTGTAGTTTGCAGAATTACCGGAATTCCGGCCGGTGCCGAAGGAATAGCAAACTCCATTTCATAAAAATCGGATGTAATCGTTACACCAACATCTTCAAATAAGCCATCAATTTCTTCACATGAAGTTGAAATTCCGAGAGCTATAATCCCCAGAACGATTGCTAATAATACTTCTCTCTTTTTCATAATCGTAGTTTTATTTATGGTTTTATTCCGTTAGTTCAATGTTTCGATACCTGTTATTTACTGGTACGGGAAGATCTTTTAACAGTTTTTGGTTTAATCAAGTAAATCAGAGAGTTTGTCAACGCATCCAAAACCCTGATCCAAAAGGTGATATAGCTCATCGCAAAAAAAGAGGTTGCCTGCATTCAGACAACCTCTTTTTAAAAAACATTCAGGAATTTATCTATAGCCGGAATAAATGAATGGTGTCATTAACGGCAGCTACGATCAGATCGAGATTATCGCCTTCAATTTCATAGACTGCTTCAAAATCTTTCAGCATGCTGTTGGCCATATATCCCTGATAAAGGGCT
>CAYUAV010000031.1:0-14295 GCA_964442665.1 uncultured Bacteroidales bacterium | reverse complement strand
TGATGATTTGATCTACTTTACCGTCTGATTTATTCACCACCAATTCGGCATGATGCTTTTTTGCCAGAGACTTTGCTGTCCGGATCGCCATTTCCTTATCAGTATACAGAAACTCAACAGGCGATTCCGAATCGCTTTTTACAGTCCAGCCTTTTTCATGAGGCGTCACATAATATTTTATACGAGGAGACCCTGTCTGTTTTTTAGTTTCATTCCTTTTTATCCATTCCTTTGCTCTTACAATTGAAATAGCTATCGCATATTCCCTGTCCATTTTCATTTCAGCGGACAATAATGCATTGAGAATTTCAATCGCCTTTTCCTTTACTTCCCGAGGTAAATTATCAAGCGCCCTGGGATGTTTCGTTTTTGTATATACCATAACGATATGTAATAATAAATTTATGCCATCACCGGAGATTTTCAGTAAAATCTGTCTAAAAAAATCTTATGTTGTATGATACCAACCATTTTCATGAAATATTGCTTTGTGATCCCAAATTTTACAGGTGTTCGAAAGCAATATAGATAACTTATGT
Source organism: uncultured Bacteroidales bacterium (assembly GCA_964442665.1). GTDB lineage: Bacteria > Bacteroidota > Bacteroidia > Bacteroidales > UBA10428 > UBA10428. The sequence continues at coordinate 13,756 of CAYUAV010000031.1, read as the reverse complement.
GTGGAATAATTACCCAGAATTCCATAAAATTCCACAGCATATATTTAACAATTCGCATAAATAACGTACCTGAGGTAATTTCACTATATCTATCCGGCAGTAAATCAACTTATTAATTTACAGTTGGAAATTTAGGTATAAGTATTGTTCGCTATATCATTGAACAATTAAGAATATATGCTATGAAAACTCTGCTGGCACTGATAAGAGAGCCCAATAACTCAAAAGATTTTATCCGGTATACCGTTCATCTGGCAAAAGAACTTAATACAAGTGTAAGTTTATTGCACATTCAGAATCCTGAAGTGTACCCTCTTGGAACACCGGGATCGCTTGGAACCGAGGTCGTTCAGGTACGGCAAAATCTGGAAAAGATAGCCCTGGATATAAAAAAGATCATCCAAAAAAATATCAACGAGGTAAAAAAGGAATTTATGGATAGTATATCAATTGATTATACATCAGAAATTGGCACTACCTCAATTATTATCGAAGATAAAATTTCGAAAAACCATAACCATATGGTTGTACTGGAAGGTAACCAAAATGAAGGTTACTGGTCGCAAACCTCGACGAACATTGATATTATTCGTCGTGTGAATTGTCCGGTCTGGATTATCTCTCCAAACACCGCCTTTCATCCTTATAAAAAAATACTTTATGCGACCGATTACAGGGAAGAAGATATCCCTACGTTGAAGAAATTGGTGAATCTGACAAAATCCTTTTCGCCAAAAATAACAGCATTACATATCACAAAAAATCTGGATTTTGAAGAAAAAGTCAAGGAAACGGGTTTCCATGAAATGATTAAGGAAAAGACCGGATATGTAAATATTACAATACGCTCGTATATTGAACCGGATGGTCATGAAATTCCCGATATCATCAATGAAGTGGCATCCGAAATGAACGCCGATCTTATAGTGGTTCTGAAAGAAAACAGGCATTTTCTCGACAGGATTTTTAAAGCCAGCTCGACACGAAAAATCATTGAACATGCAAAATTACCTGTTCTGGTGTATCACGAAAAACCGGAATGAAAACAGCTATCAAAGTCATAAAATGATGCTGTACATCATTTCCTAATGAATAACAAGATAAAGAGGAAATTCTGCCTTGAAAATTAAATTTTATAAAAATGCAAAAAACGTTCATAGCCGTACTTATAATCATATTGATCGTAGTGGTTTTTGTCCTTCAAAACTCACTCCCGGTTAAAATCAGCTTTTGGTTCTGGGAAGTGAACTCGGACCTTTCACTGGTTTTATTCCTGGCCGTCACATTTGGTGCATTGGTAAGCTTTCTGCTATCGCTGCCATACAGGGCAAAAAAGAATAAAATCATAAGCGAAAAGGATGATAAAATAAGTTTGCTGGAAGAAGAAATACTAAGCCTGAATAAAAAAGTTAATCAATCCGGAGCAACAAATCCGGATGTAAAACAAGGAGATCATGAAAGAAACAAGAGATAAAAAAACTTTTGCCAAGCTGGGATATACTCTTCTTGACACCGCGGAAATAGTAATAATACTGAACAGATTGCTATCAAACTATGCAATTTTTTCTCAAAAACTCAGGAATTATTACTGGAATATACAGGGTCAGGATTTTTTCGACATCCATAATCACTTCAAAAATCTTTATAATAAAACGCTTCAGGATATTGATGAAACGGCCGAACGAATATTATTATTCGGCCAGAAACCAATGTCGGCATTTAAAGAATATCTTCAGCATACTGCAATTAAGGAAAGTAGTACAGCCGGTTCATCTTTTGAAATGGTCAAAAACATACTCAGCGATATCCGCATTCTCCTTGAAAACATGGAGGAAGGCATTGCTGCAGCAAAGGAAATTAATGATAACGGCACTGAATATATGCTCAAATCGTTTACATACCATCTGGAAAAAGAACATTGGATGCTAACCGCATGGGTGCAAAAAGGCGTATGAACCAGCGGCCTTTTTAACTAAAAATTAAAAATTATGGAAACAAAAGAAAAATATCTTGAACAGGCAGAAATAAAAGTGAAAAATGCACTTTCCGATCTGTATGAAACAGAGTCGGATACGCTGAAAGCAATCAGGAAAACCAGAGAAAAGCTGGATCATAAGCTGACCGAGCTGAAGTCGCATTATGCTGAGGTTATAAAACAGCGTGAACTGCTCCAGGATAAGTATAAGCATTTGAAAGAGGCACGTGATAAACAATGGCAGAAATCAAAAGAAGAGTTCGAACTGATCCTGGAATATATTGAAGGCGACAAGGAGAGTTTTATTCAAAAAGCAGAAAATGTAATTGCTGAACTGGGAGTGAAAATTCTGGAAATTGAAAAGAAAACTTCCGATACTGCCTCAGAAACAAAGGCGGCATTTACTAAAAGAATCGAAGAACTAAAAACATCAAATGCTGATTTACAGGAAAAAATTGATAAAATAAAAACCGATACTTCAGATAAGTGGAAAGAAGTAAAACACTGGTTTTTTGAAAAATCAAGAATTGTCAGGGAGTACATCTCTACTGTCAGTCAGGACTGATCTGACAGGTTTCATAGCCTTGAAGGTGTGATCCGGGCAAAAATCTGATATGAATGGATCCGATACAAATAAATAAGATATATGCATGACACATCGTGAATATATTGTAGTAGGAAATGTCGCCGATAGCTACTTTGCAATCGATCTGGGCGATTTTTTAAATCAGAAAACAGATATAGCTGATCTGGTTTCGCTTAAAGTTTTTGAAAACTCGGAATTTTGTCCGCGATTCACGTTGAGCAAAAACAACGGGAATGAATTAACGGGGAAATCGCTCAAATCAAAAACCGTGATCATCGTATCGGTGCATAACGATTGGGTTTCGAGAAATGAACTGGCCATGCGGAATATGATACTTGCCCGCGCTGCCAAGGATAACGATGCGTCAAAAGTCATACTGGTGGAACCCGATTTATTCTATGCTGCCCAGGACCGGGGGCCAAAATCAGAACTCGGACATACCCTGTATGAACGTACGCATGCCGATCTTCATAAATTCAACGGACAGGCTTTTACAACACGGCTCTATGCCCAGATATTAAAAGCTTCCGGAGTTAATGAAGTTGTGACCATACATAATCACAGCCATTCCTGTCAGTATGAATATGAGAAAGCGCTGGGACCGGAGAATTTTATTAACCTGCTGCCCGATAGCCTGTATCATTCCTTTCTGTGTAACTCAGGAATCATTGACCCCTATAACGCTATTCTGGTTGCCCCGGATGAAGGAGCAATGAATTTCGTTAAACAAACAGCTGAGATGTCGGAACCCTTTCTCCCTTTCATTTACTTTGATAAAGAGAGGATCCATGAAACAAAGGTAAAGCTTGAATTTTCTGAAAAATCTCAGCTTTCGCTGGGGCAGATCAGGGGAAAAGACATCGTTATCCTCGACGATATGGTACGGACCGGGGCAACCATTCTTGATTGCTGTAATATTCTGAAGAAATATTCGCCCAAAAAAATTATCTGCATAGTAACGCATTTTTTCAGCAACAGCGAAATAAAACGAAATTTAAGTATTCCTTACCTGGATGAAATTATAACAACCAATACATTGCCCACGATACTGAACCGCGATAACCAGGGTCGTTTAAGAAAAAAAATGACAGTTTTAAAGATAACCAAATGGATTGCCGATTATCTGAAACAACGCCTTCAGTTAAAATCCGATATCCGGGAACCGTTTTATATCGAAGATATTTCTGATAAAAATCCCAGGTCACACTTCAGGCAAATTTACCAGGAAACACGATAGATGATAGTTACTTCAGTTCCCCTGACCGTATCATCTTTATTCCTGCTTCTTTCATTTCCGCCAGAGCGTTTTTTTCATGTTCCGAATCCGGTTCAACAGCCGAAACAGCATCGGATATTAAAAAGGTACTGAATCCGTTCCTGATGCTGTCCAATGCTGTATTTTTAACACAGTATTCCGTGGTGAGACCGGTAATATAAACATCAGTGACCTGGTTTTTCTTAAGAAAATCCTTAAGATCAGCATTTGTGGCCTCAAATGCCGAATAACCATCGTTTTTATCACTTGTTCCTTTATGAAGTTCCTTCTGAATTTTTAACGTGTTAAGGTCGGGATGAAAAGCTGCTCCCTGTGTATCTCTTACACAATGTACAGGCCACTTTTCGAAATGCCGGCTTTCCGGAGGGTGCATATCGCGCGAAGCGAGGATCAGAGGAAATTTATTCATCAGGTTGTTGATCACCGGTATTATCTTGTCTCCTCCGGGAGCAGGCAAGGCTCCCCCCGGACAAAAATCATTCTGTACATCGACAATAAGTAGTGCTTTCATATCGTCTTTTTTAGAGTATCGCGCAAATTCATTAATGCCGGGCCGATCCCGACTCTGTAGATATGTGGATTTTCAAATCGCCTGTATTCTGCAGGAAGCTGTTTCAATCTCTTCCGAACGTAACCGGAAATAGTTTCAACAGGACTCCCAGGCATGGCTTTCCCCTTATTCATCACTGGTTTAAGTAGTGCCTCATATGTATAATCTTTCACCGATGTATTTTTTTCAGGTTGTTGCGGATGAGAGATTAACAGAGGGCTTCCTGCACTCAGGATTTCAATACCATCAATATAAAAAGTATTATTATCACGGTTCATAAACCGGTAAATATTTTTTTCATCGGGGAACGTCATTTTTGAGGGATTATCGGATAATTTCATCGTGGGCCGGCCGTTGATGCGTGTCAGTTTATAAACGCCATCGAGGGCACTTTCGTCCTTTCCTGTTACCAGCGATGTCCCAACTCCATAGGCATCAATTGGTGCCTCCTGCTCTATCAGACTCCTGATAACATATTCATCAAGCTGGTTGGAAGCCACTATTTTCACATAATTCAATCCCGATTCATCAAGCTGCCGCCGGGCAACTTTGCTTAAATATGCCAGATCTCCGCTATCGAGCCTTATGCCCAGCAGTCTGCCCCCTCTCCCTTCGAGTTCCTTTGCAACTGTAATAGCATTCGGAATGCCTTTATTAAGCGTATTGTAAGTATCGACCAGCAGAATGGCCGTATCGGGAAAATAATGCACAAATTCCCTGAAAGCATCCACCTCGTTGTCAAAGGTCTGCACCCACGAATGTGCCATTGTACCGCTCGAGGTAATTCCAAACTCATGAGCGCTGAACAGGTTCGACGTATTATTAAACCCTCCTATGATGGCAGCTCTGCTTGCATGAATTGCCCCTAATCCCTGGGCACGCCGCATACCAAAATCGAGCAGTGTTTCATCCCTGGCAACCAGACGCATCCTGGCGGCTTTTGTAGCAATTAACGATTGAAAATTAAGGATATTAAGCAGAAGGCTTTCAATGATCTGCGTCTCAATTATCGATCCTTCAACTCTCAATACAGGTTCGTACGGAAAGGCTATCTCACCCTCTTTTACTGAGTAAATATTTCCCCTGAATTGTAGCTGCGACAGATAATCGGTAAACTTCCTTTTAAAACCTATGGAATTAAGATACTCACAATCATCCTTCTCAAACCGGTAATTTTCAATCGCCTCCAATAAAGTAGCCAGTCCGGCAAAAACCACAAAGCCGCCGCCGAAAGGATTTTTCCGGAAAAAATAATCGAAGCAGGCACTTTGGTTTTCTTTACCTGAAAGAAAATATCCCTGTGCCATGGTCAGTTCGTAATGATCGGTAAAAAGACCCGTATTTTTATTTAGAATCGACATAGCGTAAATTTTCTTTTTAAAGTGCGTACCGGAATCTGGAGACCAGGTTATAAAAGGCGTCCCTCACTGAGCGGGGAATAATTTTCAGCCAGTAAAAAACCGGTAAAATACCGTTAAGTTTTTTTGCTATGCGAAGCACGGCATCCGACCGCACATATACGCTTCCTGATTCGATAAATACAACTGATTTATTATAACCTTCCGGCAGACCATATGCAGAAAGAATGTTTTTACTTTCCTGGTCATAAAGTGACATTACCCTGAATTTACCGGAATCTCCGTTTCTCAATATAAACGACACACTCCGGCTGCAAAATGCACATCGGGAATCAACCAGTAAAATCGGCTTTTCTTCCATATTGTATTCCATTAAAATTCCTACCTCTGTATAGTAACAATAATCAACCCTGATTAGATCAATAATATCACAGATGACGATACTTTATTCTACTTTGCTGCAGGGTATTTCGTAATCATAATAACCGTTAGTTTCCTTATAGAAATTCATGGGCCCGAAACTGCCGAAACCCTGATGTTTTTGAGAATATATACCGGATTTTACCCAACACTGATTCGAAGTATTTATTTTATAGACTACCGATGCAACTATATTCCTGTAAAGAATATTGCCATTTTCATCCGTTGAATACTTCCAATCCTCATCAATATCTGTAATAAACGCACGCAATGGTTCCGCATGAGGATAGATATCTTCACTTGCCCTGAGTATCATTGCTTCTATGTATTTGTTTACCATGGTTGCCGGTGGTAAATCGGTAGCTTTTCGTTCCACAAATTCTTTCATTTTATCTTTATCGACATTCAGTATAAATGTTCCCGAAGCAATAACAGGAAGGTCATCGCCAACCATATCCATAGTTAATGGAATAATATCAATACGCATTTTCCTCTTTCCTTCCTTCAGTTGTGAAATTATATTTACCCATTGGTTAACAAAAAAACTGTAATCATTTTTAATTTGCGGATCGTCATTGGCGATATACAGATCAAAGGTCAGCGCGTATTTGTAGAAATTTTCCGGTAATTCAAAAAGCCATCTGGCTTTCTTGTCGCCATCGACATACAATTCCATTGCATAGTTATAATCGTACCTGGTATTATCGTAATCGTAAACATAATTATGTTCGCTGTATATCTGCGAAAGGGTTTTACCCAAAACAACCTGAGCATATATGTTGTCTAACAAATCAAATTCAACAGGTTGACTTGTTTCCTTGTATGTATTCAGATCAATCTGCGTTTTCGAAAACAGTATGTCACCCTTATATTTTTTAAGGATTTCCTGGTTAATATCCGTGTTATACTGTGCCTGGAGTGCAAAAATTGTCATCCAGATCAAACTGGTACTAAGTATTAATCGTCTCATATTATCATATATTTATTGGTTATTTTGAAAAAAATCTTTAACGTTCATTGTAAACTGATCCACATCATGTTCCAATTCTTTTTTGTAAACTTTCCATTGCTTTTCCGACTGGTTTTCGATTACATTTAATTTCATTTTTAAGGTATCCCTATCGGCTTTCAGATCGTTCAGTAATTCTTCGGTATTGGCATCCATTCTCCTGTTTCCCTCGTTAAGTTCACTTTCGAACTCATTTATCTGAACATTAAAATCAGCGATTACCGAATCAATTTTGTCTTTTAATTTATCCTGTTCCATGACCGTGACCTTATTAAGTTCCTTATTAACATGCTGAACTCCCTGCGAAAATTCTTTCTTATCTCCTTTTTGCTCCCGGTCGGCATTTTTGCATGAAATTGTAAACAGAAAAATGCCGGTAACTGCGGTATAGCATATCTTTCGCAATATCATCATATTCCTGGCTGCATTTGTATTCATAATTTAAAGTTTTAATCAAACTAACCATATATCCTGCAACGCAGCATACAATACTGTGCCATATTCGTGACATCAAATGTGATTACCGAGGGTGCTTGCTTAAAATATTAATTATGAGTATCTTATAAATTGAGGGTTATTTATTTACTTTATAATCAATACTCAAGGATGTGGAACTAATTCACATTTCCATCACCCCTTTGGCACGTAACACTGGCTGAATCCGTTTATCGATAAAAAATTGAAACCCGGTGATCATTTCTCCTGATGCAGAAATTCGTCGAATAATCATGGGTTATTGAAAATGGCAGTTAAATTCCATATCAAAACCTGTGACTTTTTTCTACAATCAGGAATATAATTCCACATATGCCGCAAAGTTTTTAAATATAATTTAAGTTGTTGTATCCTGAAATGCCGGGCAGATTCGAATATCCGACAGTATTTATCACGTAATATAGTGTTTCAATTGGCATATTATTGGAAGTGTTATTCCTGTTTTAATGTTGTATAAATAAGTGATCATTATGAACAGGATTGACTTGTTGCAGGACACTAAAGATAAAATCGACGAGATTAACCGGAAAACTGCAGCCCTGAAAGACAAATCAGATCAATATAGAGACCAGGAATTAACCAGCCGGGCAAATGATGTTCTCAGGCAACTCGAAAAAATCAGGGACGAATTGCAGGAACAATATCCGCGTTTTTGGAGGCTGGAATATCAGACTGGCAATCAGTTAAACGAATTTGAAAAAAACATTTTTAAAAGTATTAAATTACTTAATAATGCTTTTACTGAAGCCGGTTCATTACTTAAACCTAAATAACTTTCATTATTTAAAACTAATAAAATGGATACGAAACAAATTATTCAGGTAATTGATAATAAAGCACTTCCGGACTCATGCTACCATGCAGATTTCCTGGAAACATCAAATTCATGGGTCCTCCGATCGGATCATTATGCTTTTAAAATCCGAAAACCTCAGCTTTTAACCGGTATGGACCTCTTAATTGATGACCGGAAAAAAATGTGTAACAAAGAACTGAAGCTGAACAGAATGTTATCGGAAAAAGTGTATGAGGATGTTATTCCGGTAAGAAAAATAAAATCCAATTCGCCGGGAGAATATGAAAGCAGTATCGTTGATTACGCATTAAAAATGAAACGACTGGACGACTCACAAAAGCTGCTGTACCGATTAAAAGACAGAAATATTACGGTTGACCAGGTCAGGGATATTGCAAATGTGATTGCAAGGTTTCACCAGAAAACGAAGAGTATCAACATTAAATATGATCCGGTAACGTATTTACAAAAAGAATTTGATGAGATTAAAAGATGCGATCTCTTCGTTCAGGAATTATTGGGAGTTCATTACAAATCCGTTATTTACATAGCTTTAGGAATTTCAAAAAAGTTTTTAAATGATAACCGGGGCCTTATTAAAGATCGTGCGGTTTCGGGCTTTGTACATGACGGGCATGGAAATCTGAGCGCGGATAATATATACCTCAAAAAGCATCCTGTTATTATCGACAGGGCTGTAACCAACGACCGCCAGCGAAAGGTAGATGTACTTCTGGATATTGCACGCCTGGGTGTCGATTTTGATTATTACAAAATGCATAAACTGGATACCGTTTTCCTGTCAGATTATCTGAAGAATACCGGTAAGAAAAACAGTTCAAAAATAAAGGATCTGTATACATTTTATAAACTTTATCATACCAATTTATTAATTACCCGAAATGTTGATGAATCAACCATTTTTCAATGGTCAGAAAAACAAAAAAAACATCTTTCAGGGTTGTTTGAACTATTTATCCGATACATAACGGTACTTGGCAGACGATAATTTTTAATACAAAATGACAAAGAAGTCTTTTCTGCCGAAGAGTTTATCTCAATTTATAGTGTTTTTGTCATTTTTTGAGTTATTCTTTCTTCTGGAATTCTCTTTTTTTATTGCCGGAGATTTTTAGTTAAGTAAGTTTGAATTGAAATATTTGGTATTGGTTCATTTTTCCCAGTCGATGATAAAAGTTAATTCTTAATGCCTGCCCACAAGCCTCTGTTTCGGGCAAGCCCGACATACTTTTTTATCTGCCACATAAAAAAGTAAGCAAAAAAGGTCACCGTTCGAAAAAAATCAGTTGAATTCTACGAGGGGTTCTCTCCCTGCGAAACCCAACTCACTCGTCCTCCGTCCTCGTTCAAACAGGGTTTCTCCATAATTCACCGTTCCCAAAAACCCCGCTCGAATTACTACCTGATTTTTTTAGACGGATTGAATTAAATCCAGGTTCAATATAAAATATTTGACTTAAATGAGGAAATCCGACAGGTTTGCCTGGTTAACAAGAGATGAAGGCCTGACCTATGCGTATTTTATTTCAGATACATATAGGTTAGTATAACTTGCTTTATCATCATATTATAATCCATTGAAATCTAACCGAACAATACAAAAGCCTCGAATTGGCTTAATATTAATAATTTCGGGTCTGGCGAACCAGGATTAAAAAGAATGGAATAACTTCGGGACAGGTCACAGCCGACCTTGTCAACAAAGTTTTTCAACCGTCTTAAGTAATTTGTTCATATAACTATTGGGTAATTATAAAAAATTTGTTCTGCTCCTGAAAATCCCTCTATAAAAAAAGCCGGAATAGAACTATTCCGACTTTTCCATTGAATCGTGTATTTAACCCTCCTAGCGAATGAGGACTGGTACTGCAGGATCTTTTTCAAATTCGAATTTTATGGGTATATAGGCCAACGAAGCCACTTTCACACCATCCACTTCACCGGGAATCCATTCTCCTGAAGTTTCTTTAACAGCATCAATAGCTGATTGTTTTAATTCTTCCACATAACCTTCCTGATCAGTTTTAATATCCGCCGATGCTGTGGCAAACGGGATTTTTCCGTTCTCATCGACAACAAATTTTACAAAGATAGTACCATCCAATCCCCAGTCAAGAGCATCTTCGGGATAGTTCAAATTCTTTTCAATTTCTTCTCTCATTGCCTCGTCACCCTTTATGGGTTTAGCCAGTTCATCTACAGTATAAAAAACACCTATCCTGTTTTTTTTATTTTTCATCGCATTCTTGTTATTCTTTAAATCAAACAGAACGACCTCTAATCTTTTTTTATCCATGGTGTTATCGACTCCCGTGACAGTTACATCCTTTACTTCACCATTTTCCATGGTATATTCGTACGAAAACTGCGGATAGTTCTTAATAATCCTGTATATCTCCTTCAGATAATTCATATTTGCATCCTGCATGGCTTCCAATGTTGCAAATGAATCAGTAGTTTTTGTATCCTGAGCTCTTAATGAATTCATCATTACTAATGAAATGATTACAAGAGCAGTTTTTACAGCATTTATTATATATGCTCTTTGAATTTTTAAGTTTTCCATAATCGTAAATTATTTAGTAATAAATATTGTTTAAAAATCCTGCGAGGACTATTACAAGCATAAAAATAAGTAAGACCCAGAAGAAGACTCCCAGTGCTAATGATGTACTTCTTTCCTGAGGAGCCTCAGCTCTTTCCTGCTCTAATCTGTTTTTTTCCCATGGCCTCGGGGTTGTTGCTGCCAGCAACAGCGCAATCATAATTCCGACAGCAAGAGGTGGCACCCAGTAAATGTCCCTGAAGAAGGGACCGATGGGTTGAATCCATAAGTCTGCGGCCAACATTGCGAGAAGTATGATCAGAAAGAAACTCCAAAAACTGCCCCAGGGGCCCCGCATTCTCAGACCAAAAACAAAAATCAGAACAATAATAAATGTCAACAATACATCAAAAAGTAAACTCAACATATACATGATAATCTCCTTAATTAATTTTAAATATCGTTTTAAGCAGTTGCGAAAATATTATACCAGATATTCGCAAAAACAGTTTTAACATATGAGCGAATAGCAGAATTAATACGTAAAACAGGTAAATGAACCATGCGTGAAAAAAAGTATTTATAACCAAAATCCTTATATGAATAATTGAGGAATAATTTCCTTAAATCGTGTAAAAAATCCCCAGAAAATTGAATGAAACAACCTGATTATATTTTTTACTATTATTAAAAAAGCCTTTTGCCTGATAAAGTATACGTGTCGGGGTTTCCCGGTTTCCGACCTGTACTGCTTTTTCATTCTGATCATATTTTTTATATGAATAATAAATCAAAGTCATGCCGGTTATCCTGCCATTCTTAATGATGACTAAGGGACCTTTTATATCTATCAAAGGAAAATCTGACTCAGGATGACTGATTGGCTTTTATATTTGTTATTAAATTTTCAGGAAATGTCGTGTATTTAATACTCACTTACCATAAAACGAATACTGTTTCAGAGTATGCAGGCACCACCGTACTGTTTGACCCGTAATATTGCGACTGAGAAAATGGAATGATTTTATAGGTATAAAAAGAAAATCTTCAACTTATGGCAGAAAGCACCGCAAAAATGTACTCACCAAACATACCCGATTCCGGTAAACCCAGAATAGTAATAGCAGGCGGAGGTTTCGGAGGAATTCATTTATTAAAAAAATTAAAAAGCAGTAAATTTCAGATTGTACTGATCGACCGGTATAACTACCATACATTCCAGCCTTTATTATACCAGGTGGCAACCGCAGGATTAGAGCCCGATTCCATAGCCGGACCCTTGCGGAAAATTATAGAAAGGAATAATAATATCTACTTCAGGATGTTGAAAGTTGACCGTGTCGATCCTGAGAATCACGAAATTGAGACAAATGCCGGTACATTAAAATTCGACTACCTGGTAATTGCCACCGGTGCAAAAATGAATTATTTTAACAACGAGAGCATCGCTAAAAATGCCTTTCCTCTCAAGCAAATAACACATGCCCTCGATTTGCGAAGCCAGATCTTTCAGCAATTTGAAAAAATAGAAATTTTAAGCGACGACGAAGTTAAAAACAGCTACATGACTTTTGTGGTTGTGGGAGCCGGACCCACGGGAGTGGAAGTATGCGGAGCCCTGGCAGAACTTAAAAGAAGAGTACTCCCGAAAGATTATCCCGAGCTGGATATTGATAACATGCAGATCTACCTCATCGAAGGAGTTGACCGTATTTTACCTGCCATGTCGGCTAAATCGGGCGCCAAAGCCCTGAAATACCTGGAGAGGATGGGTGTTAAAGTAATGCTGAATTGCCGGACCGAAACTTATAAGGACAACGTGGTAAAACTTGATAACGGTTTAAAAATAAAAGCACATACTGTTATATGGGCTGCCGGTGTTCAAGGTAATTTAATTGATGGCTTCCATGACGAAAGTATTGAAAAAGGTAAGATACTGGTAGATGATATTAACCGTGTATACAAGGATTACTCCCTGAAGGAAACGTACGAAAATATTTTTGCCATTGGCGATATTGCATCTCAGAAAATGGAAAACTATCCTCATGGCCTTCCGGGACTGGCACAAGTGGCTATTCAACAGGGTAAACATCTTGCCCGGAATTTAAATGCGATGCTCAAAAAGAAAAAGCCGAAAACCTTTTCTTACAGAAATAAAGGAGTTCTGGCCACGATTGGCCGGAACAAAGCTGTGGCAGATTTTCCGGGAAATATAAGGATCAGCGGGTTCATTGGCTGGTTAATATGGATGATCGTGCATTTATTATTCCTGGTGGGGTTTAGAAATAAAGCCGTGGTACTGGCAAACTGGACCTGGAATTATTTTACCTACGACCGCGGAATTCGTCTTATCCTCCGGCCATCGACAAAAGAAAAAGACCAGATCAGCCGTGAACTTCTGGAGAACATGAAAGAGTAAATAAATCAGGATCGGGAAAACATGATAAAGAATAAAATGCAGTATAAAATGAATTAATTCGCATTTCATATGTGATACGATAGGGATATTCGTGAGTAGCAGTAACTCGGTTTGTTGATATAAAGAAGGTTTTTTTCCCAAAAAGGTTACCCCAATTTATAGTGCTTTTGCTATTTTTTATGATAATTGTTATGTTCATTTTTCCCCAGTCGATGGAAAAAGTTAATTTTTAATGCCTGCCCACAAGCCTTTGTTTCGGGCAAGCCCGACATACTTTTTTATCTGCCACATAAAAAAGTAAGCAAA
>CAYUAV010000030.1:1554-14321 GCA_964442665.1 uncultured Bacteroidales bacterium | reverse complement strand
ATAATCAATCCATTACGGGTCCTGTTTTTCTTTGTCAGTACGGCTGTTATTAAAAGGATTAATCCAAAAGCGATCAGTCCTAAACCGAGAATATAAACCTCTACTTCCATGTTCAGTAAATAAACCAGACAGCTTATAACGATCCCACCTAATGTCCAGAAAAAAGAAGCCCTGAAAAACAAGCGGTAGGGAAGAAAATCTGTTATTGTTTTGTTGTGCTGATCTTCAGTTTTATTGGTAGAATTAAATCTTGCCATTTCATCAGGAGAATATTCCCGGGTGCGCACAACTGTCCAAACTACAGCCAGAAAAAAAACAATAGCGCCTATCAAAAAAGATAAAATAATATGAGGAGGTATTTTACCTTCATTGGATACATTAGAAATACCGAACCAGTTAGTAAGTATATACGGTAAAGCTGAAGCAATCACTGCTCCTGTACCGATAAAAAAGCTCTGCATAGCAAAACCTGTGGTTCGTTGTTCCGAAGGCAACATATCACCAACAAAAGCCCGGAAAGGTTCCATTGAGATATTAATGGACGCATCCATTATCCAAAGCATGCCGGCAGCAACCCACCATACCGGAGAGTGAGGCATAAGAATGAGCGCAATCGAAGCAAGTATAGCTCCCGTCAGAAAATAAGGCCTGCGACGTCCCAATCTGTTCCAGGTGTTATCGCTCATATGACCGATAATAGGCTGCATGATAAGTCCTGTAACAGGAGCGGCAATCCATAAAATTGGAATGTTCTCGACCTTTGCTCCAAGGGTTTCGAATATACGACTGACATTTGCATTTTGCAGGGCAAATCCAAACTGGATTCCCAGAAATCCGAAACTCATATTCCAGATTTGCCAGAAAGATAGGCGAGGTTTTGATTCCATATGTTTGCGATATAGAAGATTGACTGTAGAACTGTAGAATAGAATATAAATTAAATGTAACTACTTACATCCAGGTTATTGTATAATATTGAACCGTAGAAATCTCTGAAATGTTCTGTTTCAGGCTGAACCGTTGAATTAAAACGTTTGCGGAAAAACATGAAAAACACTTAAAAAAGTAGGATCATCCTACTTATATAACTGATTTTTAGCCATGAATAGAATTTTTTTAAAGTAATACACCAGCTATAATGCCTTCAAACAGCCTGTTTAAAGTGTTTTAACACACTTCGCATAATTAATAAGCCGGAAGTAGTATTAAAAATCGCCCCCAATCCCTTAATGCAATCGATTTCGGGAAGCTTTTTCGAATGTGAAAATAATTTTTTTTATCTCACTTTAATAATTTTCCGGAAAACTGTATTATTCTTTAAAACTCTATATCGATATTTACGTATGAGTTTACATCACAGGAATTGAGTTATTAACAAATATAAACAAAGAGCCATGGAACTTCAATTGTGTCCAAAAACGCCCAAATGCCCAATATTTAATGGTATTTTAAAAGGTACTGAATTTACAGAAACATACAAAAAGCTTTACTGCGAGGGTGGAGAGGCAGGCCGAAAAAAATGCCGCCGCTTCCAGGTAGCCGAAGCTGTTGATGTATGTCCACCAAATATTTTGCCCAATTCCAGCAAGTTAGTGGAAGAAATCATTAAATCAATGAAAGATCAGGGAATTATAAATTAGTTATACTACGTGGTTTTTGAAAAATGGAATTTATCTATTATTTGTGATTTGAATTGTCGACATTGGTCGCAATCAAAACAGCAATATATAAATCTTAACTCCTGATTATCCGTATTTCTCCTCCGGGTCCCACTTCAAGTATTGAAGATGGCAACAATTTTTTGTTATCATTTTGTCTCCATTTAACGATATAATCCACACCATCCTTTATTTCCTTCGATATTTCATTATAAAATGACGGTGAAGGTTGGCCACTGACATTTGCCGAAGTCGATACAACCGGCCTTCGGAAACGATGTAAAAGTTCCAGGCAAAAATCATCTTTTGGAATTCTGATGCCAATACTTTCGTTTTCGGCAATCAGATTGGGGGCCAGATTCTTAGCACCGGGATAGACAATGGTTATGGGGTTTTCTGCAACTTTAAGCAGTTGCCATACGATTTCAGGTATCTCCCTGATATACTGCTCTAACTGATTTTCATTACCAAGAAGTACCAACATCGATTTCCTGTCCGGTCTTTTTTTCAACCGGTAAATACGATCAACAGCTTCCGGGTTGTTTGCATCGCAGCCAATACCCCATATCGTATCGGTAGGATAAAGTATGATGCCTCCGTTCTTCAATGTCTCAACTGCGCATTTCAGATCCTCATTCATTAAGCAGATTATTATATAATTTCATAACACGATGCGCAATGTCTTCATTTGAAAATTGAAGTGCATGGAGGTACCCTTCTTCTTTCATCTTCTGCTGCAAGGTAGTATCATTAAGTATCCGTAACAATGCTTCTCCAAGTTCTTCTTCGTTTTCCGGATCGATATAAAGTGAATATGTTCCGCCTACTTCGTCAAAGCATCCTCCAATTGAAGTGATAACAGGAACCTTTGAGTATAAAGCTTCAAGGATCGGGATTCCGAAACCTTCAAAGATGGAAGGATAAACAAACACCTTTGCCATCTGATAAATTCCAGGCAAATCGGAAACAGGGACTTCATTCAGAAACCTGATATTTCTTAAACCTTCCCGTTCAATATAATACATGACCTTGCTGAAGTACCGGGTTTGCCTTCCTACAATGACCAAAGGAAGTGTAATCTCTGAATGCAAGAGAGCTTTAATCAGGGTTAGCAGGTTTTTTCTTTCTTCCACAGTCCCGACATAGAGAAGGTATTCATCGGGGAGATTCCACCGTTCTTTTATTTTCTGTTTTTCATTTTGGTTTAGTACATGCTTAAATACTTCATTGCACCCCTGGTAGATTACTTCAATCTTTTTTTCTTCAGTATTGAAGAATTTGATCAGATCTGCTTTTGTCTGGTTGCTCATGGCTATGATCCTGTCAGCATGTATAGTGCTAATCCTGAATTTTCTTTTATAAATGGCAACATCCACAGGATTATACCATTGCGGGTATCGCATGAAAATAAGATCGTGTATCGTTACAATGGATTTTATACCTGTTCGGTGAATAGAATTAGGAAGTTCGTTACTTAACCCATGGAAAACCTCAACTCTATCTTTTTGAAGCCGGCCGGCAAGGCGAAAGCTGCGCCAAAATGCCTGTTGTAATTTCCCCGGATTGCCCGGAGGTAAACATGTATGGACTATATTTTCAGGTACGAAAGAAATGCTGTTTTTTAACGAAGGCGTGCACAAAAAATAATCATTATCAGGATAGTATTGAATGAGCGAAAGAATAAGGTTGCGACTATAATTGCCCAAGCCGCTGCGGTTATAAAAGGCTCTTTTGGCATCGAAACCTATTCTCATTTTAACTTTTATATTATTGTATAGTCGGTATAGTAAAAGAAATTAACTGCTAAAAGGCTTCTCCATATCCTCGATTAATTCTTTACTAAGCACACCTTTGGCTACTTCACGAACTTCACCGGTCATTCGGATATTCCAACTGTTATCGATAGTAATTTTCAATGTTCCGCCCTGCATAAACATGGTTAAATCGCCTTTAACCAGACCTCTTTTTACCAGAACACTGGCTGCGGCACACGATGAACTCCCCGATGCCAATGTATAGCCTGCACCGCGCTCCCAGATCAGAATCTGAGCCTCAGTATCCGACAGAGGTTTGGCAAACTGAACATTAATCCGGTTCGGGAATAAGGAATGGTTCTCGAGTAACGGACCATACTTACGGATCTCGGCCTCATCAAGCTTTTCTTTTATAACAACGCAATGCGGATTTCCAACTGAAACACAGTTTACTTCATATTTTTTATCGCCTGCTGTAATTACCTCTCCGATAAATTCAGCTTTATCTGAATCCACCGGAATATCACGACTCGCAAACATAGCTTTACCCATATCGACTGCGATCATTCCGGCTTTGCCATTCGTTTCCTCAACAATATTTGCATAAACAATATCGGTAAGTGTTTCAACTGAAAACTTCCTCGATTTGGCAAAGCCAAAATCATAGAGATATTTACACAGGATGCGAAGTCCGTTACCGCTTTTTTCGGCTTCCGATCCGTCGGGATTATATATCCTGAATCCAAAATCGGCCTGCTTTGAAGGTACCTTCATTACAATACCATCGGAACCTATACCGAAATGAATATTGCATATTCGCTTTATGGCCTGAACAGTCAGTCTGAAGTCGATATTCCCGCTGTCAAGTACTATATATTCATTCCCCAGACCATGCGACTTAACAAAAAAATTCTTCTCCATACAGAACTAAAGGTAACGTATTAAATTCTTTAATTAAACAAAGTTTTTTATCAGATCTTCCAGGGTATCCCTTTCGCGGATTAACCTTACATCACCATCCTGTTGAATTAGTACTTCAGCCGGACGCAACCGGTTGTTATAGTTCGAACTCATGGAATAGCCATAGGCACCGGCATCGAGAACTCCTAAAATATCTTTTTCGAAAATTTCAGGTAATCTGCGATCCCTTGCAATAATATCGCCGGTTTCACATATGTTTCCCACAATCCTCACAATCTCCTCTCTGGTTGAAGGCTTATCAGTTTTCCGGTATATTTCAATATCGTGATACGCATCGTACATGGCCGGCCGTATCAGTATGTTAAAACCCAGATCAGTCCCGATATATTTAATGTCGTAGTTTGTTTTTACCGCATTTACTTCACCAAGCAAAATACAGCATTCTGCAACAATATATCGGCCCGGTTCAATTTTAAACTCGATTTCCTTCCCGTATTCCCTTACCCATTTTTGTATAGCCCCGGAGAGTTTTCCTCCGAGTTCTTTCAAGTCGAGCCGATTCTGATCAGCCTGCTTTTTATAGGGAATCCCAAAACCTCCGCCAAGATCGATAAATTCAAGATCTTCAAATTGTTTTGCAATCGATAAAATAGTTTCTGCGCTTTTTACATAGGCATGGCCATCCATAAAAAGCGAACCGATATGCTGGTTTAACCCTTTCAGCCTCAGGTCATACTTCTTCAGAATATTTTTTACTTCGGGAATAAATGTAATCTCGATCCCGAATTTTGTATTATGACCAGCAGTAACGACTTTCTCATGGTGCCCCGCACCTATGCCAGGATTTAATCGTATTGTCACTTTCCCACCCGGATTGAGTCTGCCATACATCTCAAGTTGAGAAACTGAGTCAACCGAAATATTCACTCCGGCCTGGATAGCATACCTGAATTCATCTTCGCTGACATTATTGCCAATATATAATATCTCTTCCGGTTTATATCCTGCACGCAAGTTAACATATATCTCACCCGGTGACATGGCGTCAACCTTCAGACCCTCCTCTCTTACAATTTTTATAAGTTCAATATTGCTGTTGGCCTTGGGCGAGTAATTAACAACAAATCTATCGTAATCAATCAGCTGTTTTAATTCGCGGCACTTCTGACGAAGAACAGTTTCATTGTATACATAAAGAGGCGTTCCAAAAGTTTCGGACAAATAAACGGGATTTGTCTTCCCAAATAAATGCTTATCGTTGCTGACTTTTGAATAAATGTAATTCATTATTTCAGTGAGATGGATATGTTTCTTAATTTTGCGGCAAAAATATAAAAATGGCGCTTATTAACGAAAACTATTTGAAGCTCAAAGCCGGATATCTTTTCCCCGAGATAGGAAAAAGAGTTAGGAAATTTCAAAAGAATCATCCCAATGCTGAAATAATTAAAATGGGCATTGGAGATGTAACACTACCTCTTTCTCCCTCGATAATTCAGGCTTTTCATGAAGGAGTTGATGAAATGTCGGATATTATCACCTTCAAAGGTTACGGACCGGAACAGGGCTATGAATTTCTTCGCGAAGCCATTGCAATTAACGAATATCAGAACAGGGGTCTTCCTATAAAGGCTGATGAAATCTATATTTCAGATGGTTCAAAGTGCGATACAGGCAATATTCTCGAAATATTCGGGATCGGCAATACTATAGCTGTTCAGGATCCGGTTTATCCGGTTTATGTCGATAGCAGTGTGATGGGGGGCCGTACGGGATTTCTCGGCGAGAACGGATATTACGAGAATCTGATTTACATACCCTGTACCGCCGAAAATAACTTTATCCCCGAACTTCCCCGGCAGAAGGCCGATATTATTTTCCTATGCTATCCCAACAATCCCACCGGTACAACATTGAGCAGAAAGGAACTGAAAAAATGGGTCGACTATGCTGCTTTTAATAAATCGATTATCCTGTACGATGCTGCCTATGAAGCCTATATCTCAGATCCTGAAATACCGCATTCGATTTTTGAGATTGAAGGTGCCCGTGAAGTTGCTATTGAATTCAGGAGTTTTTCAAAAACAGCAGGTTTTACAGGTACCCGGTGTGCCTACATTGTTATTCCCGAAAACCTGGTGGCTTTTACCGGTACCGGCGAAGCAAAAGCACTGCATACCCTGTGGTTAAGAAGACATACGACCAAATTCAATGGTGTTTCGTATCCGGTACAAAAAGCAGCTGCTGCTATTTATACACCGGAGGGAAAAAAAGAAATAAGGGAAATCATATCTTATTATATGGAAAATGCAAACATCATGCGTGAAAGTCTGACAAAAATCGGATTCAGAGTTTTTGGGGGAATCAATGCCCCCTATGTGTGGGTAACAACCGGGAAAGGTTTGAAATCGTGGGACCTGTTTGATAAAATCCTTTATGAAGCAAACGTAGTATGTACTCCTGGTTCGGGGTTTGGCCCTTCGGGTGAGAGATACCTGCGTTTTTCATCTTTTGCCTCCCGCGAAAATGTTATTCAGGCAATGAAACGCCTGGAAGCCATCAAACTTTGAATTATATGGTAACCTCGAAAATTTAGGGTTATATTTAACGTAATATATTACCCATAAATGAAAAAGTCCAAATCAGTGCTAACATTTCCGCTTCAAAATAAAATTCGTTTTATTGTAATATTTTTCAGTATATTTTTCTCCATTCAATTGTATTCTCAGGATTTACCTATTGGTTATATCAGCTACTTTTCACAAAAAGCTGACAACCTGCTCTTTATCAGTTCTATTACATCATGTACTCCTGAATATTGGAATATCAGTAACGATAAAAAAAGTATTACTCTCTATCCTGTCAGAAATGACAGCGGATCCGTCGATTCATTACACATGAATATGGGTATTGTGAAGGATATGATTTTTGGCGAATATATCATGGAATTTGACTTTTATTCACCTATAAATTCCAATGCGGAAAACTCAGGATTTTGTTTTGCAGGCCCTGTGAAGTCGGCCAACACATATTATACCTATTTGTTTGGCAACGATTCCGTGACATTCTACTTTATCAACCATGGAATTCCGGAAAGAATCGGGGCCCAAAGATTAAAGCCGGCTCCAAAATCATGGAACCATGTCAGAATTACCCGCGATATCTTAAAACGTTCTGTTACCATTACCCTTAACAATAATCCAGAACAGCAGGTCACTTTTACACATCCCAGACTGGTAATGGGATATGTCGGATTCGGGACTCTTTTCAATCAGAGTAGTATACGGAATATCAACATATGGGCACCAACAGTCATAACCGATACAACATTTTGCTGTTATTGAACTGTTAATATCCCGATTTGTATATTTCCCCGGTTGAACTAGTTTTGTGCAGATAATACATATATTTCCTGCAGATGAATCTGGGCGTACAAGTTATTTTTATCAACCTGTTATTAAGCTTTTTTCTTGTCAGTACACCAGAGAGTATTGAAAAAGAAACCAAATCTAACCTGGTGCAGGAAGCGGATGAAATTTATTTAGAATTAGCTTTATACGATCTCCCTTTTGAAACATTCCTTTTAGCATATGAAGGTTATAGTACACTTTTGAACCAACAGGCCCTCAACCGTGATTCAATACTGACTGTTATCGATTACAGCAGGCCTTCAGATCAGGAACGATTGTATGTTTTCGATCTGAAAAACAGAAAATTGATGTTTAAATCGCTTGTTGCACATGGAAAAGGTTCCGGTGAAAGAATTGCCCGGTCATTTTCAAATCAACCCGCATCGCATAAAAGCAGCCTAGGCTTTTTTATTACGGGCAATCCCTATAATGGAAAACACGGATATTCATTGCAAATTGAGGGTATAGAAAAAGGCATAAACAACAATGCAAAGTCGAGAGCTATTGTATTTCATGGAGCATCATACGTCAGCCTGCATTATATTGCAAAAAATGGCAGGCTGGGACGTAGTTTTGGCTGCCCGGCACTGCCCTTGGAAATTAGTCGCCCGATAATCGATTCAATTAAAGATTCTTCCTGTGTTTTTATTTATGCCCCCGATAAAATCTACTTCCTGAAAACCAATCTGATCAGTTCCAGCATGCATTTGCAAACAATTGCTCAATAGCTAACTCATCCAGAGCATAAATATCGGGATGGAAATATATATTACCTAAACTATCGGTAGAACAGGAATAATAACGAACATAAATCGGTAAGGGTTTATCAAGACCAATCTGTTTACGGTCCTTATCACGAATTATCTTTTCAATGTCGATTTCCTCTTTATTATTGCTGTAAGATGACAGTAATATTTTAGCAAATTCTATCGGGTTCTGTAGTCTTATACAGCCATGTGAGAAAGCTCTTTTTCTTTTATTAAATAAATATTTTGATTGAGTATCGTGCAGATATACAGCATGTTCATTAGGAAACAGAAATTTAATTACTCCCAGGGCATTATCTGTTTTTGTTTGACGAAACCAGTAATTGAATTCGCTGGGATTAACATCGGCCCATTTTATTGAAGTCATATCAACAGGTTTGTTTTTATTATCCACAACTGTAAATCCGTGTTTCTGCAAATACAGTGAATCTTTCTTTATCAGGGGAATTAGTTCGTTACGGGAAATACTTTGCGGTACCGTCCAGTGAGGATTAGTCACTATTAATTCTATCTGGCTGGTCAGCAATGGTGTCGGGGTTTCTTCTTTGCCCACTATTACATTAAATTCGGTACATTTCCCATGATTATCATAATACTGCAGTTGATATTCAGGAATGTTGACAAGTATATAATCCGAACTTTTTAATCCGTCTTTTCTGATACGGTCGAGGTTTAATGCAACCTTGAAAAATTTTTCTTTCGTGTTTTCCGAAAGCATCAATATAGTTTCTTTATTTAACTGACCTGTAATTTCTAATCCGTGTAACCGTTGAAAATTGCGAAGCGCCGATTGGAATGCAGCGCTGTCTGCAGTAAAACTTTTATCCAGGAATCCCTGTAAAATCAAACGGTTAATCTGTAACTTCCTGTTTCCACTTATTTCATCTAACGAATAATTCAGGGTGTCAGCTATTGCCACATTTACATATTTTGCCAAAGCATTCTGTAATTTTCGATAAGGTATATTATCGGGCTGAAGACTGAGTATCCCCTCTCGTAACGTACCCTTATCTATTTGTTTATTCAGATAAAGCGGCAATTGATCGATAAATGAGCGGTAGACTTCCGAAGTATCCCCTCTGTTAATACCTGAGGCAATATGTTTTGAAAAAAGCAGTAAGGCCGCAGTGGCAGTTTTTTCAAACTCCAGCCTGTAATTCAGTCTATAATTCTCCTTTTGTGTTGAAATAACCTTCTGTTCAAGTTCTCTGAGTTCATTATAATGATAAAATGAGGGGAGTAGTCCGTAAGAATATGCGTTGGCGATCAATTCTTCCAGTTCCCGGTAAGCAGGCTTGATATCGAAATTAACAGTCCACACAGGAGTGTAATTCCGATATTTGTAAAATTGATGAATACTGCCATTCGAATTTTGAACAATACCCTTACCGGAAAGATCCATGTTAAGAATTGCATTCCGGAAAGTTACACTATAGAATTCAATGTTTGTGCTGCCCAGTTTCGGATTAGCCGTTTCGTGACTTGCCAAAAGAAAAAGCAGAAATATCAGAAATGTATATTTCAGAAACAGGTAAAAACCGCTGGCTATATGCTGAACTAAAGTAAACCCTAATCCGGTCGACCCCTTCAAGCTTTCCTCAAATCCATTCGCTACAACTATCTTCATGACGGTAAACTTTTTACCCTCATATACGAAAAATTGCAGACGATAATTAAACCATTTACATTAAACGAAAAGCTTTATTGATAAAATGTATTTGGGATAGGATAAACAAACTACCCAATAACTAAAATATTGATTATCAATGTACTACGTGTTTTAAGAATACGTATTACCGATACTAA
Source organism: uncultured Bacteroidales bacterium (assembly GCA_964442665.1). Lineage (GTDB taxonomy): Bacteria > Bacteroidota > Bacteroidia > Bacteroidales > UBA10428 > UBA10428. The sequence continues at coordinate 4,005 of CAYUAV010000030.1, read as the reverse complement.
CTGATAATTATGCGGAAAGATAATACTAGAAAGCTTTGTTTAAATCACTTAACTTTTTCCAAAGTTCAGCCAATTCATTTGGATTTACCTCTTCGATAATAATTCGGTTCTTTTTCTCAGTCTTTAAGTTGTGTCTCTGTTTAATATTTTTCAACGCTCTGGATTTTAGTTCTTTACTCTTGCCAAATTTATTAAATGTACGTGAATGAAACAATAAGGTTTACATAATTTACAAAAAAATTAAGATAAATGAACTATTTTAATACATAAAACTTTAATTCTCTGCTGGAATACCATACTCTTGTAACCGATTTTCCCCAACCCCAAACTGCCCAATAATAAAGTCCTTCGTCAAGTGAATCAGGCGCATGGTAGTAATCGATCGTGTCATTAATAACGTTTTTCCCGTCAATATATTGTACCCGTCCCTCTTTTCCCGATTTCATACCGGAATGCCATTGCCATACAATATTTTCAGTATTTACAATAGAGTTTCCCTCAACACGAATTTTATCGTTGAATATAACTGCAGTGATTATCCGGATACCCAAACTATCCCAGTTCAATACAGGGATGCTGTTTAACGTATCGGGATATTCGCTTAAATAGCCACTATCTCCTCTTACATGTATTATATTGCCTTCACCATCGTTAAATTCGTAAGGAGGAACCTGAATTTCATAGCAATTTTTAAATAAAAGTTCCTTATTGTCCAGAAATACTTCATTCTCTGTACAGGACCAGAAAAGCATTAAAAAATATAGTATAGTAATTACATACTTCATCCTCACATTGCACTAAAATACTATTTGAATTCCAAGATTTGCGTGTAATTTATTGAATGTGCTTTCCACATTGTACTGTAATGCACTTCCATATGGATTGAACATATAATGGACAACATCAGCTTTATATTCACAATATCGTATCTCCAGGCTAACAGCCTTGTTCATATCCAGAAAATATCTGGTCCCTAAAAAAGGTTGTATGACCATTGCCGGATTACTGAAATTATATGCAAAAGTGCATCCGGCATACGTTGAAAACCTCCTGTTCTCAGGGGGAATGAGCCAAACCAGTACTGATGGACCTGCAAATGCATGAATATATGAACTGTCGGCTGTTGCAGGTTCCAAATCCCTGAATGTATTATGTGTTACACTCACCGTGGTAATATATATATTGGCATCAATACCGAGAGCGAGCCTTCGCCAGAATTGTCTGTTTACTGTACGATAGTATGAAATACCAACAAACCAATCGTCATCAAAAGACAGAAGCGGGAAGCTAAGCTTGAAATTAAGATTGTTATAAGGAATGACCGGCAGTTTATTTTCATATTTCATTTTTAAATACATAATCCCACCAGTATAATCATTTATAGTCATGCCCATTTTATACATTTTCATACCATTTTTTGAAAGTCGAATATAAACACTATCGCCAGGGTTTTCGGTCGTTAAATTCAGTTTGAACATTCCATCGAACAGGCAATTCCAGTAATCTTCCTTATCGTAATAACATCCACGGGTAGTTAAATTATATATACGACCGGCATGATTAATTTCAACATCGACTCCTTCAAGCGGCATGTTACCTGCATACACCCTCCCACGTAAAAGGATCTTATATCTGGGCCGCATTGAAATGAACAGGGTAGTCATATCCGAGACAGGAAAAAGGAATGAGGTATCGTTTGAGTAAAAATCGCGATGGGCTAGCGATAATTGAACCAATTCCCCTTTTACAGGTATGGTTGTATGAAACAGTCCATTTTCGGCAAATAATGAATCAATTACCCGATTATCGACTCTGACAATGACTTTTGCACTATCAACCGACTCGTGAAAAATGCTGCTGATATAACCCCCGACCAGATATTCATCCGGTTTGTGTGGGATGGATTGCATGTACTCTCTCACCTCATCGGGTGTATAATAACTTGTACCCAATGAATCACCAAAGTTGTAAGGATCAGCATCCATCCATATTTCATCGACCTGAGAATATCCTTTAGAAAAAATAATTACGAATATAAAGAATGTATAGCTTAACCTGATCATACAATGAGGATTCTTATTGCTTTCTATAAATATATCGAATTTTTAAATAACAGTTATCAAGATTTTTCAAGATAATGTTCTCTTTGATAACAAAGGACATTAAGAAATATTATAATTAAGTTAATCATTATCATTCTTTTTTCTGAGTAAAATAATTTCTAATTTAGATAAGGTTGCACATTTATTAATTCAAGGATGAGGTTTCGCATTCCTTTTATAAAGTCTTTTTCCAGTCAAATAATATTAACTGTTCTTATTGCCCTGATTCTTTTTGGTTATGGCATTTATTTACATTCCAGGCTGGTCAAGAAGGATCTTTCGGAACAATATACAAAATACCTGCGCGTTAAGACAGATTGGATCAGATCAGTTGTATTTAAAAAACTCG
>CAYUAV010000030.1:0-1544 GCA_964442665.1 uncultured Bacteroidales bacterium | reverse complement strand
ACGAGTATGAACTGCAATCATCAGCCGAAATCAGATACTACTGGTCATCGGGTCAGGACCATAAGTGTTTATCAGGTAACAGTAAATGACAACCGAACTGAAATAATCAGAGATGACATTTCATCTATTCCGGATCGTGAGAAACTTGATGCTGTCAAAAACTACATTAACAATGATCTTAACACAAATGACAGTATTTATTATTCCTTAAAAAAATTCGGCCATTCCTGTTATTTTGTTGCTTTTAAAAGTCTGCTCAATAAAAATGATGCTGTAACAGTATCCATGGCCATTTATCCTGAACCAGCCGATTCAATGCTCTTAAAATTTCCTTATAAAGAATTTACCAGAGCCCAAAGTGCAATTCTGAGCCCTGACACCATTTTATTTTCATCCGGTACTTCACCATGCATTAAAAATGAAATCAATTACGCTTCGGTATCGAGTAAGACCCAGCGTTTCTTCTTCTGTCCGGAAATTAAAAAAAAGGAAAAATTATTCTGGATCCGGACTCCCATACAGGGTGAAATCCAGCTAATCTCGGTGTTTAAAAACATAACCATACAGACTCATCCGGTAAATTATCTGATCCTGTCATTCATCCTCCTGCTTCTTGGCATAATTTTATTCCCCGTGACGGAACGAAGAAAATTCCAGAAGCAAATTCAGCAAATCAATGCCGTAATAGAGCAAATAAGCCAAAAGGAATTTAACAGTATACTTTCTGAAGATTACCCTGGCGAACTCGGAACATTGACTCACTCGTTAAACAAAATGAGTTCCCAGTTAAAGGATATGTATCACGATCTGGAAATTCGTGTTATCAGGAGAACATCGGAAATATCGATGCGAAATGAGGAATTACGAAAAAAACAACGGGAAATTCTTCAGCAAAACCAGGAACTCAAATCTGCTTATGAAGCGCTTAAAGAAAGTCGTGAGAAATACGAAAAACTGATTGAACATCTGGAAGATGAATATTTCTTCTATACAAAAGCACTCAATGGAACCCTGTTGTTTGTAAGTCCTTCGGTCAAGAAAATTCTGGGATATGATGTTAAGGAATATCGTAAACTGCATAACCAGATTTACACGGACAATCCGCTGAACAATATGGCACATGAACGAGAGGATAATTTAAGAATAGGCGTTTCACAGCCAAAGTACCTGAAGGAAATTTACGATGTGAAACAAACTGAAAAAATTCTGGAAGTATCGGAAGTTCCTGTATATAATGATGACGGTCAACTGGTTTCAATTGAAGGTTTGGCACATGATATCACGGAGCGACAGAAGGCTGAGGAATTAATAAAAGAACAGGAAGAGAAATACCGGATGCTGTTTACTCACGCTTCCGATTTTATCTTCCTTTACAAACTCGACCGTAAAAATAATAAAGTGGGTAAATTTATTGAAGCAAATCACTATACACTGAATAAGTTGGGTTATACACTGGAAGAACTTCGTGAAATGACCCCTTTGAATCTTTTTACATCAGAGAATTTAAACGAACCGGAAGATGAGGTTAATGAACTGGCAAATGA
>CAYUAV010000029.1:1079-14352 GCA_964442665.1 uncultured Bacteroidales bacterium | reverse complement strand
TAATATCTTCCGGTTTGAAAATATTAAATCCGTTTTTCCCTCCGAAGTAGAAAGTACCATCTGAGGTAACCATCGAGGCTGTATAGTTAAATTCGTTACCCTGCAAGCCATCGGTCTTATCATAGTTTTTAAAGGTAAATTTGTCGGGATTAAATTTCGAAATACCGGCATCGGTACTGATCCATAAATAACCTTCGTTGTCCTCAAGAATACCATTTATCGTATTCCCTGGTAATCCATCTTCAATAAAATATCTCTTGAATGTTCCGCTGTCGCGATCCATCAGACAGAGTCCCTTTCCTGTTCCTACCCAAAATCTTCCTTCCTTATCCTCATAAAGTTCACGGATATCGTCGTTGCTTACCGAATTTTTATTTTCAGCTGTGTAGGAAAAACGGGTAAAATTATTTTCCTCCCGGTTAAAAAGATGCAGGCCTCCTCCTTCCGTACCAACCCAGAGACGGTGTTCCCTGTCTTCGTATATAATTTTTATATTAGGGCTGTTTAATGTGGTCGGATCATCCACTATTGAAACATAGTGGGTAAATGTTCCGGTAGTCTTATCGAATTTATCAAGTCCTACAGCCAGCATACCCACCCAAATAGTTCCATAGCTGTCCTGAAAAGTATACCAGGGATGAATTCCGGCAATACTTGTCGGATCCGTATCATCGGGCAGGTACTGGGTAAAGGTCATTTCATATTTATTGAATATGGTTAGACCATGATTATAACTACTAATATAAATGTCACCTTCATCATCTTCCATGAGATGTATAATAACATCAGTCTGAAGCCAGTTCGGATTGGAGGGGTCCATCCTGAAATGTTCGAATTTCCCTGTTATCGGGTGAAACCGATTTAATCCGCCACCGTCGGTGCCAATCCATATCTCACCATCCCTGTCCTCCAGAACTGCCGTAACATTTTTATAACTCAAGCTAAAAGGATCGAGTGGATTAGGAACGTACTTTTTAAATTTGTTTTTGTATTTGCTCTGGAAGCTCACTCCTCCCGAATAAGTGCCAACCCATAAATTATCTGATCTGTCAATATACATTGCATATACGGCATTGGTACTAATTGTTTCCGGATTACCCGGATCATATTTCACTGAACTGATTTTTCCGGTAAGATTGTCAATGATATCAATGCCGCCTCCGTCCATTCCAATCATTAAATTACCATCCCAATCCTCCAAAAACGACATAACAGTGTTGGCTTCAATTCTGTATACATCCGATTCTTTGCGATAATTGATAAATTGATTTATTTCAGGATTATATTTATAAGCTCCCTGGCTCGTAGTTCCAATCCAGATATTTCCACTCTGATCGATATACATTGATTTAATACCGTCGTCTGCAGCAGCAACCCGATCCTCGAACCGGAAAATGGTAAAATCATCACTACCTTTTTCTTTCCGGCAAAGCATATTATTCCCCACTCCACACCATGCATTTCCATCTTTATCGAAAACAACACTAAAATAAAATGATGCAGGTATCGATTTAGGATTTTGCGGATCATTGATATAATATTTTATCAATTCCAGTTTTGTATTGAATACAAATATTCCAAAGTTCTCATCAACTACCCAAATATTACCTTCCGGACCAACTACAGTGAAATTTATCTGCTTCAGTGAAACAACCCTGTTATCCAGCTGCAAATCTATAATTCTCTGAAAAGTTTCTGTTCTGGGAGAGTATACACTTACCCCACCTCCATAAGTAGCCAGCCAGAGTTTTCCTTCTCTATCCTCACAAATAGCACTGATATGCTCATGCGACAAGGATAGCGTGTCACCCGGTGTGTGATTGAAAATCCGGATATCATATCCATCGTATCGGTTAAGTCCGTTAAAGGTGCCAATCCAGATGAATCCCTGGCTGTCCTGAAAAATACACTCCACATTTGCCTGTGATAAACCATTGTCAGGAGTGAGATACTCAAACTTGTTTTGCAGAGAAAAAAGCTGGACCGGAAACAGAAAAGCAAACAGAAAGATCGTAATTCTTTGCATGACAGACGTGCCTATTAATTTGATCTTAAATTAGTAAAAAAAAGTAAAATCTGCGGTCTATTAAATAAAAGAATATGCACACGCAGAAGCCAAATAATTCATTTATCAGATAAGAAACCTGCATATTCATGAAGTTAAGTGGATTCGAGCATTTTTAAAGCGTAAGCATAGGCTCCCAACGAAACAGCCTTACTTGTGCCAATAATCGATGTACCAATGGGAATGCGGGCTTCGGCATAATAACTTATTTTTTCAGCTGAACCGGGCACTTCAATAAGCTCTTCATTCCAGTCGAGGAATTCAAGTATGATTTTTGGATCATCGATATTATACACTTTCTGAACCAGTCGCGGATATTGGGTACCGGCGTATGAAGCATAGTGAGCATTAATTTCTTCGATCATGGCAGGAAGAATCAGTGTCATGGCGCCTGATAGTCCTCCGCCAATAACAGCCACGCCGTCGATTATAGTTAAAAGATTACCTAGTACATCGCCCAGTACTTTGCCCAGCTGATGGAATGCTTCAAAAGCTGCTTTTATATTCCCCTGGCGATTGCCTGATGCTATCTCAAAAATTTCGCGGGGATTCGGGGCAAGTGAAGGATCAATACCTGCTTCATTGGCATATACCCGGCGTATAGCCCTGATGCTTATTCCTTCTTCAGCATTGGTATCGGGATTAACGCGGTTACGCAACAGCCAGACTTCACCAGCCATAGAATTATCGCCCAGCAAGAGTTCCTCATTAAAAACAAATCCGCCTCCAAATCCAGTACCCAGGGTTAAACCTATGAGATTCCGGAACTTTTTCTTAATACCTTCTTCTTTCAGGAGTTCATTAACATGTGGTAAAAATCCTGACAAGGCTTCGCCATAGGCATACAGATCTCCATCATTATTAATAAAAACCGGCAGGTTAAATTTATTACGCAGAATGGGCCCCAGAGGTATTTTACCTTTAAATGCAGGAAGATTATTCAGTTTACCAATGATACCGGTTTTATAATCGGATGGTCCGGGAAATGCAAAACTCAGGGCGACTGGTTTCTGTTTAAGCTTTGACATCACTGCCTTAAATCCCTCTTCTATAGTATTAATGCAGCGAAACAATTCATCAGCACTAGAGGGAAGGATTACAGGATCGGCAATTTCCTGGTTTGCCTGTATGGCTGTAAAAACAAAGTTAGTACCGCCTGCATCGAGCGTGAGAACGATACGTTTGTCGTTATCCGGATTCATAAATATTATGAATTGTGCGTATGAATATAAAAGAATTTTCTATGATGAAAGTTGAATGATGAAGTAATTTCTATTTTTAGACATAGAGGAAACGCTTAATACTTCGTTTAGGTGTTTTTGCGAATTCTTCCTCAACAACTTCAAATTTCGAAATATTCATGTATTTTGGAAATGCATGGTTGACCTCGTGAATATGATTTTTCATAATTTCCTGTAATTTCTCGAGCGAAATATGGTATTTCTCCACTGTTTCCTTCTCAGGGAATATAAGTGCTACCAGTTTATCATCGCGCTGCACTATCAACGATTCGGCGATACAAAAACGATTATTCAATGCCGATTCAAGTTCTTCGGGATAAATATTCTGACCATTTGCTCCGAGAAGCATGCTTTTGCTTCGGCCCTTGATATAAATAAATCCATCACTGTCAATAAGCCCCAGGTCGCCGGTATGCAACCAGCTGTCTTTATCGATAATCTTTGAAGTAGCTTCTTCATTTTTATAGTATCCGTTCATCACATTTTCGCCACGGACAATAATTTCACCCGCAACCTTTTCAGGATTATCCGAATCAATTTTCACATCGAGTGTATCAACAGCTGTACCTGACGAACTATAACGGTTAATTGCCGATGCAGCATAACTGATAAGCGGACCACATTCAGTCATGCCATACCCCACTGTGTAAGGAAAATTAATCTTTCTGAAGAAGCGCTCCGCTTCAGGATTAAATGGGGCTCCTCCAATCACTATCTCAGTGAATTTACCCCCAAATACATCGACAAGCTTTTCTCTGATTTTTCTGTGGATAATTTTATTAATGCCGGGAATGGCCAACAGGATTTTCATATGCATTTTACCAATGATAGGGAGAATTTGTTTTTTAAATATTTTTTCTATAACCAGAGGTACTGACAGAATAAGTGCGGGCTTAATTTCCTGGAATGCCAGCATTACAATTTGCGGCGATGGTGTTTTGGTAAGTATGGTAACTGTGCAACCAATAGTAAATGGGAATAGAAATTCGAAGGCACAACCATAGGCATGGGCAAGGGGAAGAAATGATACTATGGGGTCGCCAGGATTAAGGGGCATACTGCGTTGCGCAAAGCGGATATTTGCTGCCAGACTGTTGTGTGAAAGCATTACGCCTTTGGAATGGCCGGTAGTTCCCGATGTGTAGCTAATAACAGCCAGTTCGGAGTTGGGAATTTCGGGAGGCTGGTATCGGTTCGGGCCAAAACCCGATGCAACCTTTTTTTGAAAGCCGGAATTACTCTTTTCCAGATTTTTTTTCATTGAATTGCCCGAATCGTAAAGAAGGTTAAAAGTATTTATCGAAAGAATCCCTTTCAGTTTCTTCATCAATGAAGGATCGAGATTCTCAAAAATGGAATCCGAGCTGAATAATAATATGGCATCACTATGATTAATAATTTCCTGGATATCGTTCACTGTAAAATCGGGCAGTATGGGAACAATAATGGCACCGTAGGTCACTGTGGCAAGGTATATCGTACACCAACGGGCCGAATTTCTGCCAACCAGCGCAATTTTATCGCCTTTTTTTATTCCCGCATTTTTAAAGAAAAGATGCAGCTTTGCAATATTTTCAGCTACCTGGCTATAGGAAAAATTTTCACCCTGGTAATCGGCAAGAGCAACAATACTCCAGTATTTCCGGATACTATCATTTAGCATATCGAAATGATTAGGTTCGACAGGAAATATAATGAATTTCATTTAGAAATGAACGTTTTATCCCCTTGCATTTCATAATTTCGGAATTAGTGTATTATTTAGCTGTGAAATCTGATTCAGAGGTTTTCATAACCGAAAATACTTACTGTACTTTATAATTATCTGTTCAATAATTAATAACAGTTTGAAAACGTAATAAAATAGTTATGGATGTTAAAGCTTTTACCGATAAGTCTGTCAAACCCGATGAGGATCTTATATCATCAACTATAGGCGATACCATGGTGTTCTGGAAGGATTTAATGCAGTACCTTTCCAATCATTACAATGAAATAAAGCTGGAATGGAGGTTTTACCCCGACGCGAAAAGCTGGCTTTTACCTGTTGCGGTAAAGAAGAAAAATCTTGCCTGGATTGTCGTATATAAGGGTTACTTCAGGGTAAGTTTCTGGTTTGGTAAAAAACTGGAAGGTATTGTTGAAAACAGTGATCTGCATGAGAAAATCCTTGAGGAATATCGAAAAGCAAAACAATCAAAGATGGGTCGCGGTATTGTGATTATAGTAAATAGCAAAATCCATCTGGATCATGTAAAACAGTTATTGGAATTTAAAAGCAAAATAAAATAAGCTTTGATTTTCAGACATATGAATTTGAATTTAATGTTTGATTATTAGGATTAACTCATTCCTTTTTTTATATTCCGGGCCCAAATTCAACTGTTATGAGATACTTCATTCATACCTTTTTTGTTATAATCTTTCAGTTATGTATTTTTTCATCTATGGCCTCATCTCATTCTTCCCGGATAGAGCCGAAAGCTGATACTCTGAAAGCAAGAGAATGGCTTGATCGGGTAGAAGCTTTTTCCGATTCTGCCCAATACGATAGTGCTGCGTATTGCTATGAGCAGGCTTCAGGAATATATAAAAAGGCAAGAAACTGGGAAAAATACATACACTGCAGGAATGGCATTTTTGTCGAGATCCGGAACAAACATGATAATGTTGATCTCTTACCTATGGCACGGGAAAATTTAGCACTGGCATTAAAACATCTTACAACAGAATCTACCGTACTGGGGAATAGTTATATGAATGTAGGCCATGTGTATTCCGATCGAAGCAATATTGACAGTGCTTTATTTTATTTCAACAAAGGCATAGCGATATGGAAATTACATTCGGATGAAGATGATCTTAAAATGGCAAATGCTTATAGTAATATGGGTGTGCTATACCGGATGAATGCAGAATACACAAAAGCGGAAGAATATTTTGTACGATCACACGAAATACGGGTAAAAATATTAGGTCCCGATCATCCCGATGTTGCCTATTCACTTAACAGCCTGGGTTATATTGCTTACAGTCTGGGTAAGTACGATAAATGCGGAGAGTATTTTCGGGAAGCAATGAAGATCAGAGAAGCATATTATGGCCAGTTTCATCCTCTTACTGCGGAATCGTATAATAATTATGCAGCATTATGTATTGTCCGGGAGGACTATCAGCAATCGTTAATCTATAATAATAAAGCACTTGAAGCAAGATTAAAATCACTAGGGCCAAAAAATCCTAATGTGGCGCTTAGTTATAATAATCTTGGAAATGTGTATCTCGATCTGGGAGAATATGATAAGGCAGAAGAATATCATCAGAAGGCACTGAAATTAAGGCTTGAACTCTGGGGGGATACACACCTCGATGTGGCACAGAGTTATCAGAATATCGGTGTTCTGAACTTTAAGCGTGGGGAATACCGCGAAGCGCTGGGAAATGCCATGGAATTATTGCGTATTCTGGAGTCGATCTATGGCAAAAACCATCCAAATCTGGATGATGCCTATAATAATATCGGTGCAGCTTATGACGGGCTGGGTGATTATAAGAATGCCTTTTATTATCTTAACAAAGGACTTGAGTTAAGGCAGCGGGTATCTCCCGATAATCCGGCTCTGATATATAGTTATAATAATGTAGGCGCTATGTTCAAATATAAAGGCGATTATGACATGGCACGTTCCTATTATCTGAAAGAGCTTGAACTTGTGAATCGATACTTCAATTATGAAACGGCTTATCTCGCAGATGCATACAGTAATATGGGTGAATTATATTTCATTCAGGAAGATTACACAACGGCTCTTGAATATTTTACAAAATGCAGGGATATTTATGCTACCACGCTTGGTGCAAGTCATCCCGAAATTGTAGGCTCATTAATTAATATTTCGGAAGTATACGCTAAACTTGACAGTATTGACCGGCAGGCAGAAATAATTAGGGACGGATTGGAAATTATACGGACTTCTTTTGGTGAAAATCATCCAAAAATGCCTGTGCTTTATTCGCAAATGGCGATGAATTTGCTGGAACGTGGTGAAAATGAAGAAGCTGTCTCTGTTCAGCATAAAGTAATCAATCTGCTCGATTCACTGTATGAGCCACCTCATCCCGATCTGGCCAATGGGTTTAAAGATATGGGATATATTTTAGCAGAATCCGGACAATATGATTCGGCATTGTATTATTATAACAAAGCCTTGGAACTTAACTATTATGGTGAATATTCTGACGATGTTAAATTTATAGTGTACAGTAATATTATTGATGAACTCGATTTTCTTGAGGCACTCGCTGAAAAGGCAGATATTGAGTATAAATTATATAAGAAAAATACCAGTACCGAAAGATTAAACGTATCAGTAAAAACATACACAGCTGCTACCCGGTTAGCATCATCCATAAGGGAAGATTTCACATTACCTGATAGTAAGATCGTTATGTTAAATAATATGGCCGATGTTTATGGCAAGGCAGTAAGAGTTTCAGCCGAATTGAGAAAGATTAACCCCGATCCGGAACTCACTGTAAAGGCATTCGGCTTTTCTGAAATGAACAAATCGGCTGCACTTCTGGAAACCATGAGGCGTTGCCGGCTTGAGAATTACCGGAATATTCCTGATAGTTTACTGGAAGAGGAAAGGGAACTGCTTAAACAGGTGAATTATTATAAAAATGAAATTACCGATATCCGGATGAAGAACAAAGACAGTGTTCCGGCACAGTATGACTATTTTAATTCCAGGTATGCCGATGCCGTACTTGAATTGAATACATTGCGAAATCGGATCGAAGAATGTAATGCAGGTAAAGTATTCAGTGAGCCGGATAGTTTTCCGGATGTTACAAGTATTCAGTCACGATTGAATGAAAAATCATTGATGCTTGAATACCTTATCGGCGATTCATCGCTGTATATTTTTATATTGGGAAAGAATATTTTCGAAATCAGTGAAGTAGGAAATATTTCTACTCTGGATGAGCTAATCAGTGAACATCTGGCTAACATTAAACGATTTAAGCCCGATAAATTATACTCTTCCTCTCAGTCGTTGTACAATTTATTGCTTAAACCTGTCGAAAGTTATCTGATGGGCATGGATAAACTACTTATTATACCCGATGAAAATTTATTGTATTTACCTTTTGAAACTCTTGTTAAGTATGATCCTGATACTACAAGTCCAGGCTCATCAGTCCCTCATTATCTGATAAATGATTTCGAAATTTCATACCATTATTCTGCTTCATTATGGTTGGAGATAAACAATCGAAATAAGGTACATGTCGATGGATTTCTGGGTTTTGCCCCGGTATTTTCAAAAGAGAGTCAGGCTCCTGTCAGCGATTACAATACACAGAAATTACTGAGTTCGGTCGACGATGAAAACATACGTTCCTCCCTGTCAGCCGATGGCATTCAGATGAACGAGCTGCCTTACTCGAAGGAAGAGGTGCAAGAAATTTCTGATCTTTTCGCGAAACAAAAATTACCGGCAGTAAGTTTTCTGTTCGACCAGGCAACAGAGTCTAATCTCAAAGAACGGTGCGGAGATTTTAACTATATTCATTTAGCTACTCACGGATTAATAAATCCTGAAAAACCGGATTTGTCAGGTCTTATATTTACAGGAGTTGAACCTGAAGATTCAGTGAGCACAGGAGAAAGGTCTGAACAATCACTTTTTCTGGGTGAAAACGTCGACGACGGGGTTCTCTTTGCTCATGAGATATATAATCTCCGGCTGAATGCCGAATTGGTTGTACTGAGTGCATGTGAAACGGGAATTGGAAAACTTGAAGCGGGAGAAGGAGTAATGTCGCTTAACAGGGCATTCTTATATGCCGGGGCAAAAAACATAGTCTCTTCGTTCTGGAAAGTTAACGATAGGTATACCAGCCAGTTGATGACTTGGTTTTATATGTATATCCTGGAGGGTTACAGCTATTCCAAATCGTTGCAGCTGGCCAAAATTAGGCTATTAGAGAATAACGAAACAGCATACCCGTTATACTGGGCGGGTTTTGCTATTATCGGGGATTGATCAGTTTTTTACATAAATTTTCCCTGCTGCCAGGGTCTCATCTTGTGTATCTAATTTCCAGTAATACAGCCCCGGGGTTGATAATTTGCTTACATAAGCAGAACTCCCGGCTTTTTGTTGCAGTATTGTCTGTCCTTTATTATTCAGAATAATCAACTCAAGTACTCCATTTTCATCAGTCTTCCAACTAAATTTAATGATTGTTCCGGGTTTAATGGTAATACTGTCTTCTGGTTCGGTCATTATGAAATCGCCCGACCGGACTATATTCTTCACCATATTTTCATAAAATTCATTGTTTTCAAAATTGGCTGCATATAGTTCTTCAGCCTGATCTGCTTTTACATCCGGATTATCCTTTTTCTGGGCATGCATCACTTTCGTTGAATCAGTAAGAGGAATACTTATATTATGTTTTTCCTGGTTTATATTTTCTTTTTTATCTGTCAGAAGGGATTTTTCAGACTGGCGAACGAAATAATAGTAAATCAGTCCGGCAAGGCTTATTAACAATACAATACTTGCCGCCAAACGTAACAGGTTTCCTGGCAATATTCTGTGCCGGGTGGTCTTTCTCTTCACAAAAGAATTTATATTAGACTTTTCCGGATGTACGTCTGCATCGTACATTGTATCTTCAATGCCTTTAATTATTTCTTCCAGACGTTGTAACTCATTTCTGCAATCACTGCAATATAAAAGATGCTCTTCGAAAGCAGTCTCCTCCTCAGGGGAAAGTTTCTTCAGCAGGTACATTTCAATGAAACCTTTTTCTACAATTTCTTTATGTTTTAATGATTCCATGGTTTTTTCCCGTTAATAGTTTTACTGCAGCACTTTCATTAACTTTTTCAGTGATCGGTGTTTCAGTACCCTGATATTTTCTTCGCTTTTACCCAGCTCATCTGCAATGTCTTTTAAATTGGTATTTTCATAGTAATAGCCTACGATTATTGCACGTTCAATCTCAGATAATCGTCTGATTGCAACCTGTATTTTCTTACTTTCCTCTTTCTTTGTGATGTCATAAATCACATTCTGTTCGAAGGGTATTTTTCGTATTTCATGGCTGTCGAGTTCCTGGTGGGAATGACGTTTGTTTTCGCGATAATACTCCAGAATGCGCAATTCGAGGATTCTGAAAAAATAGGATTTCAGGTTTGCAGCATTATCAAATTGTAGTTTTCCGTTTATAAGTTTTTCGTAAAATCTTTCAATACTCTCATTAAAAAGGATATTGACCTGTTCGCTGTCCGATATGCCCTTTTTTCTGATCCATCCATAACTTCTGCTGTAGAGTATTTTATGTATAGAAGCCCAGGCCAGGTCATGGTTCTGTAATAAGAATATCAAAAAGAAGGGAAAGGCAAAATTCATTTTTTCTTGTGCAATAGTATGCACACTGTCTTTAAAATCCTGGTAACTCTGAAAGTTACGGGATTCATCCTGTATTTGATCATGAATACTATCAAAACATTGCAATAGGAAGTGCTCTTCTTTTAACACCCCCTCTTTATCTGCTACCCAGTCGGTTTCGTACATCATATTTTTGCTCCATTGTTTGATCAGTGTATAGGTATTGAACTTTAATATCTCAATGCTTTCCTGATTTCCCTCCAGATATTGACGAATAAGTTGCTCAAAATTGCTGAACTGATTCATGATGAGATGATAATAAGAGAGTATTTGTTACAGTTATTTCTATTCTTATGTGAAATACTACGGATGAAAATTACTATAAAATTAAGATTTTATGTAACGAATCAGTCTGGCCTGTCATATCTGATCGAAACAACCTTATATTAAATATGAAAATCATTATAAAAGTATTACTTGTAGCGGGTATTTTATTTCGGACAGGAATGTGCAATTCGCAAACAATTACTTTCCGGCCTTATCTTGGCATATCGGCAAACTATGTTCTGATAACGGGTAGTTTTGATGGAGAATCCTACTTTGCAGTCGAAGATGAGGTAATTCTTGTCCCAAAGCTCGACCCGGGTTTTGGATTTGGTATAAATGGCGGGATCCGGTTTCAAAACAGTGCGCTCGACTTTCTCTATAAGCGTAGTTTGCATAATTGCAAATTTGTCGATAGTACCGGCGGGAAAGCCACTTTTAATGTGATCAAATTTATTGGGTTTAAATCATACCTGGGGAAAGTATCTGTTATCCGTCCATTTCTGGATTTTGACTTTTCCGGCTCCTGGATGCGGGTAACTCATGCATCCTATCTGGAATCAAACCTGCAAGATGACGCAAAGGCTACGTATGGATCTTTGATATTAGGTTTTGGAGGCGGTGTCGAGGCTACCATAACGGACAGAATTCATGTTGAATTGGAAGCGCTGCCGGCGTGGTATCTGGGAACGGATGTTACGGGAATCAGGAAAGATAACTATGAAGTGCAAAAATTCAATAGTTTTAAATTCGATATCAGTGCAAGCTTTATATATTATTTTCATGCAAAATAACCATTAATAGTATGTTCAATTAAATCCGGAAAAAAATGAGAATAAGAACAATACCTGTAATACATTGTGTAACACTTGTGTTAATTTTAACACAGTTTCTCAGCTGTGAAAAAGATAAGAATACCTAAATCCCTGAGTATATTGCAGATTATACGGGATTGATGGGCATGTTGCATTCACCCTGGCCCTGCGAAGGGCACGACTGAGAAGCTTCATCTAAAGGGCGAGGCTTTTATATTGTGAATAATGAATTATTTAACGTAAATGGAGGCGCGATCATAAGCGGGAAGTGGGAGAGATTCTGGCACGCTCTTTTTCTTCCTATATCTGTAAGAGTTGCTTTTCATATATTCAATTCTATAATAGATTATATTCATTTTGAGATAATCCCTTTTTTGTGTTACTTTGTATTCCGTTTTTATCAATTACGAGTATATAATATCATGTTTTCCTAATTCTAATTTTCAGTTGAAAAGGAAACAATATATTACAGGTTTAACGTTTGTTGCCATTTTATTTGTCCTGGTATTTCTTGTGGCAAAATTTCTGCAACAAAGAAATTCATCTTTAGCTTTTTTTTATCCATTTAACGGATCCCTGTTCCCAAATGAATTTCCTGCTCCGACATTCCAGTGGGACGATGCAGATATGTCTGTTCGGGAGTGGCGTATAAAACTTTACCTGGAAAATGACAGTTACTCTATTGATACCCTCACTGGCATTAAAGTCTGGAAACCATCAAAATTGCAATGGGATAACCTGAAAAAACGTTCCGGAGGGAAAAACATTTATGCGGAACTACAACAAATTTCCTCTCAGAAACCTGGTAAATCTTTCAAAAAGAGGATTCATTTTAGAATTTCAGATGATAAAGTAGCCGCACCAATTCTTTACAGGGAAGTAATACTGCCCTTTGTTTCAGCCGAAAAAAATCTCGATTCACTGGCTTATCGACTGGTTAATGTCGGAAGTGCCGACCCTCCTTATTTTGCTATGAAAAAATTCATGGTATGCGCCAATTGTCACTCATTTTCCTCCGATGGAAAAACAATTGCTCTCGATTTAGATGCAGCAAAACGTGATAAAGGAGGATATTTTATTGCAGATATAGAGGATTCCATAGTATTTGATACCAGTAATTATTTATCCTGGAATAAACTTCAGGAGCGAGCTACTTTTGGAATGTTCTCAAAAATATCACCCACTGGCCGTTACATTGTTACTACTATCAAAGACCGGGTTATAAATGAGAATTTTGAGTATCTACCTGAAAATATCCCTTTTTCACAACTATTTTTCCCGGTCAACGGTGTGCTAGCCATTTACGATCGGAGGGAGGATAAAATTTGGGAGCTGCCGGGGGCTGATCTTGAAGAATACGTTCAATCCAATGCTTTCTGGACCCCCGATGGTGAAAATATACTATTTTGCCGGGCAATA
>CAYUAV010000029.1:0-1069 GCA_964442665.1 uncultured Bacteroidales bacterium | reverse complement strand
TTTAGAATATTCCGGCAACAAGAATGAGATTAGAGTAAACGATCAGGTTGTAACAAATCAATTTGTCAATCGTGAACGGGATTTTAAATTTGATATATACACTATTCCTTTTAACCATGGTAAAGGCGGAGTTGCAACTCCGGTAAAGGGGGCATCGAACAATGGAAGGAGTAACTTTTTCCCGGCTGTATCGCCCGATGGGAAATGGCTGGTGTTTTGTCAGGCTGATAACTTTATGTTGCTTAATCCCGATAGTAAGCTTTATATTATTCCGGTTGGGGGAGGCAAGGCAAGACAACTAAAATGTAATTTACCGCTTATGAATTCATGGCATGCCTGGTCGCCAAACTCAAAATGGCTGGTCTTTTCATCTAAAGGGCTAAGTATTTATACCGATTTATTCCTTACACACATTGACGAAAAAGGAAATGCCTCAGTGCCTGTTTTGATTGAAACGGTGCGCAGAAAAGGTCGTGCTGCAAATTATCCTGAATTTGTTAATATTTCGCCCGATCAGAAATTCAACATGATCTATAACTATGTCAATCTTGATCATATCGTAAGGGCAATGTTAAATGGTGATACCCTGCAGGCTGTTGAAATGTATGAGCAGTATATCGAACAGGATCAGTTTTCACTTTATGAGGAATACATATTTCTTGCAAATTTCACATTCGGAGTAAAAAGATACGAAGAAGCACTACATTTTGCTGAATTAGCTCTTGAGAGCTACCCTAATGACGGAAGAGCTCTGTCGCTTATAAAGCGCATTAAGAGCCGACTATAAACCAGAGAATATTGTTTTCCCGTGATATGGGCGAATTCTAACCACTTTGTTATATATAGCATGAAACATTAGGCTTGAGAATGCCTGTTCTCTTTATTCATACACCATGTTTTTTACTGAAAGTTTTTATACATAAGATAAAAAATTCGTAGCCTGAATTTCAGACGACGAATCTTCTTTAATGAATTCCATAAGAAAAACAATGCTCATTAGGGATTAACCGGCACACTAGCTCAATCATATATAGGTTTATCAACCACCCAGATATTACGATTTTAAAAT
>CAYUAV010000028.1:10608-14503 GCA_964442665.1 uncultured Bacteroidales bacterium | reverse complement strand
ATTGTGGTAAGTTCGGGAGCTATTGCTCTAGGAATAGATAAAATGAAAATAAACAATCAACCAACAAGCTATGAGGAGATGCAGGCTATTGCTGCCATTGGACAGGCAGAACTCATCAGGTTTTACCAACATTATTTCGATCAGTATAACCAAATTGTTGCTCAGGTGTTACTAATAGGGGATATAACGGATAATCCCACACGCGTAAAAAATACCCAGAACACCTTCGACACCCTGCTGGACATGAATATCATTCCTATTGTTAATGAGAATGACGCCGTATCTTTGACCGATATTGAACTCAATGATAACTATGCACTGGCATTACAGGTAGCAAAAATTACAAAGGCAGATATAATTCTTATCAAGATGGATACAAACAGTAAGTATATTATTCAGCCCCGTAATAAATCAAATGCAAAACTTGTTTCCGACGAAAAGCAATTGTTCGAAGAGCTCGAGAAAATCTGTAACGAAACAATACATGCCGATTCAAATAAATTATTATTTCCGGAATCGATTAACGAAATTGTGCTGACGTAATTTTCAATTCAGAAGATGAGAGAAAATTTCAAATATAAAAAAAGAATAGTAATTAAGATCGGGACATCTTCGCTTTCGTATGCAAACGGCAGGTTGAATTTTCAGCGAATTGCAAACTTGGCATATGTATTAAGTGCTCTTCGCAGTCGGAATCTTGAGATTATTTTGGTTAGTTCGGGAGCCATTGGTGTCGGGGCGGGAAGATTGGGACTCATCAATAAACCCTTGGAACTTGCAAAAAAACAGGCGCTGGCTGCAATAGGCCAGGCGGAATTAATTAAAATTTATCAGAAGTTTTTCGAAGAATATAACCAGACAGTAGCACAGGTTCTGCTCACAAAAGATATTGTTACAATACCCGGGCGGCATCAGAATGCCAGGAATACAATTCTTAAACTCATCGATATGGGAATTATTCCTATCATAAACGAAAATGATACCATTTCGACCTATGAAATTGAGTTTGGCGATAACGATACATTATCAGCCAATGTAGCACAGTTAGTTCAAGCCGATCTTCTCATTCTTCTGAGTGATATCGACGGTTTATATTCTGCCGATCCGAAGAAAGAAGATAAAGCAGAAATCATACGTGAGGTTGATGTGATTACCCCGGAATTGGAGAAATTGGCCTCGGGAACAGGCACATCTTTTGGCACAGGTGGGATGATTACTAAGATATCAGCGGCCAAAATCTGTATCGATGCAAATATCGATACTATTATTACTAACGGAAACGATCCTTCAATAATATTTGATGTCCTTGAAGGTAAGGAAGTCGGGACTCATTTCGTAGCCAACAATAAATCTGTAATACTAAAAAATTAATTGCACCATGAACGAAGTTTTGCTTCAAAAAGGTAATAGAGTAAGAAATGCTGCAAGACAATTAGTTAAGTATAATACTGATAAAAAAAATGCGGCACTTGCTTTAATTGCTGAAGAAATTGATCTGAATCGCGATGAAATAAAAAAAGCAAATACGAGTGATCTGACCGCAGGTAAAAAAAAGGGACTTACAACTGCTTTTCTCGACCGTCTCGAACTGACTGATAAGCGCATCGATGGGATGATCAGAGTCTTGCACGATGTAATAAGTCTTAAAGATCCGGTTGGAGAAATTATCGGGATGAATACTATGCCAAATGGATTGAGGGTTGGGCAAATGCGTATGCCTTTGGGAGTAGTGGGAATTATTTTTGAATCCCGACCAAACGTGTGTATCGAAGTGGCCGCACTCACTATTAAATCGGCAAACGGTGTAATATTACGGGGAGGTTCAGACGCAATAAATTCTAATATTACATTGATACGCTTTATAAAAAATGGCTTAACGAAAGCGGGACTTCCTGAAGCGGCTGTCGAGATCATTGAAGATACAGACCGTGAATTGGTTATAGAACTTCTTCGCATGCGTGAATACATCGATATTGTAATACCGCGTGGGGGTTTGAATCTGATCCGCTTTGTTGAAGAACATTCCCTGATACCGGTTATTCGTCACGATCTGGGAATTTGTCACACCTATGTCGATGAGTCCGCAAACATTGATATGGCTGTATCTGTTAGTTATAATGCCAAGGTTCAGCGGCCGGCAGTTTGTAATGCTATGGAAACTTTACTGGTACATGATAAAGTGGCGGGTGATTTTTTACCTCAGATTAAAGCAGAATACGATAAAGCCGGAGTCGAACTCAGGGGATGCAATAAAACCAGGAAATACTTAACCGGGATAAAAGAGGCAACCGAGAAGGACTGGAGTACGGAATACCTTGATCTGATACTTTCTGTAAAAATTGTTGAAACAATTGATGAAGCTATTGAACATATTAATACGTATGGGTCGCATCATAGCGATGCAATTATCAGTGAAAATTACAACCGGTGCATACAATTTCTCAACGAAGTTGATTCGGCTGCATGTTTTGTTAATGCATCCACCCGTTTCACCGATGGTAACGAATTCGGACTCGGCGCCGAAATGGGGATCAGTAACCAGAAATTACATGTACGAGGTCCGATGGGTTTAAAAGAATTAACATCAGCCAAGTATATTATTCTGGGGAACGGACAAATAAGAAAATGAAAATATAATGCTTTTCTGTTAATTTTTGAAGTAAGTTGGAATTCTGGCCACCTGTTTTGTCAACTAGGTTCCAAGGAGTAGTGTTATATTTATTAGTAACTTGATAATTTAAATACATATGGATTTTCTAAATCATTTGGACCAGCTTTCGATTGATGCATCGCAAATCGATAAAGAGTTATTTACACGTTTCGATGTTAAACGCGGCCTGCGTAATGCAAATGGATCGGGAGTGTTGGTTGGTTTAACTAATATTGGCGACGTTGTGGGTTATGAAAAAGAAGGGGATCAGGTTATTCCTGCTCATGGTCGTTTATATTATCGGGGAATAGAAGTATCCGAACTGGTAAAAGGATTTCAGAATAACGGGCGTCACGGATTCGACGAGACAGTTTTCCTTTTACTTTCCGGAAAGCTTCCCACTAAGGATGAACTGATGCGTTTTTCCTCTTATCTGGCAGGCTTGAGGGATTTACCCCAATATTTTACCAAAAACATGATCCTTTCTTTACGTGGAAGAAATATCATGAATATGCTGGCACGATCGGTGCTGGTTTTATATACTATGGACGATTACGCTGAAGATCAGTCGCATAAGAATGTATTACGGCAATCACTCGACCTGATAGCAAAATTTCCGGTAATTACGGCGTACTCATATTTTGGATTCAGGCATTCGTACCAGCGAAAGTCGCTTATTATCAGGCATCCGGAACCCGATCTCAGCACAGCCGAAAATTTCCTATATATGCTTAAGGGCGATAAATATACACGGCTCGAAGCGGATATTCTTGACCTCAACCTGGTACTTCATGCAGAACATGGTGGGGGTAATAACTCCTCATTTACAACCCGTGTAGTTAGTTCGGCAGGTACCGACACATATTCGACCATTGCAGCTGCCCTGGGTTCACTTAAGGGTGCTCTGCATGGTGGTGCAAACTTACAGGTTATTGAAATGATGAGGGATATCAAGAAAAATGTCAAGGATTGGACCGATAAAAAAGAAGTATCAGAATACCTGATGAAAATTTTGCAGGGAAAGGCAGGAGACGGATCAGGAAAGATATATGGTATCGGGCATGCAATTTATACTTTATCAGATCCCAGAGCATTACTTTTAAAACGTAAAGCCCAGGAATTGGCAGATGAAAAAGGCAAAACGGATGAATTCATGCTTTATGATACTATTGAAGAACTGGCTCCTGAAGTACTGCACAAATTCAAAGGGGGTCAGAATGGTAAAACAGTAAGTCCGAATGTCGA
>CAYUAV010000028.1:0-10598 GCA_964442665.1 uncultured Bacteroidales bacterium | reverse complement strand
TTACTCAGGATTTGTATATCGTTGCATCGATATTCCAATGGAACTTTATACTCCGATTTTTGCTGTTTCGCGTATTGCAGGATGGTGTGCGCATCGCATTGAAGAGATTACTTTCAGCTCCCGGCGCATAATCAGGCCTGCTTATAAAAATGTTTTCGGTCAGGTTGAATACCAAAAACTGGAAGAAAGGGAACGTTAATTATTGTATAATTATACAAATCTTATTTATAATTATAAGAATTGGTATTTATTCTTTTCTCTATCGAAGAAATAAACTATCTTTACAAACTCAAAGGCACCCGTAATGACTACTAAAAAGAATGATAAATCTTGTAATAAAAAAACAGATTCCGCGTAAGAATGGATTTTAATAAATGATAATAGTCAGCCATTCTCGTATATAAGAATGGTTTTTTTTCAGTATAGGGTGAATAATAAGTAGTAAATAATAATATATCATGGCTAAAGGACTTCCAAAAGCTCAGGGTTTATACGATCCGCAAAATGAGCATGATAGTTGTGGGATTGGATTTGTAACCCACATAAAGGGTATCAAGTCGCAGGATATCATTAAAAAAGGTCTGCAGGTACTGGTGAATATGTCACACAGAGGAGCCGAAAGTGCTGATAATTTATCTGGCGATGGCGCTGGTATTTTAATTCAACTACCCCATAATTTTTTTATACAGAAGGGAATAAAAGTGCCGGGCGAAGGTAAATATGGTGCCGGACTCGTATTTCTTCCGAAGGAGCTTAAATACAGGAAACAATGTGAGGCCATTCTTGTAGATACTATCACAAGTGAGGGATTAGATGTTATCGATTTTGTCGATGTAAAAGTCGATAGTTCCGTACTAGGCGAAATATCTCATTCAACGGAACCTTTCATCAGGCAGATCTTTGTCACAGGTAATTTTCCCGAACAGGAAATGCTTGAGCGTAAGCTTTATATTGCCCGTAAACTTGCCGAAAAAAGAATACGCGAATCAAGCATAAAAGATGTAGATGCTTTTTATATTCCCAGCCTTTCATCGAAAGTTTTCATTTATAAAGGGATGTTGACTCCTGACCAGGTAGAACGCTATTTTATTGATTTACGTGATCCGTATATGATAAGTGCAATTGCATTGGTACATTCACGTTTTTCAACAAATACATTTCCGACATGGGATTTGGCTCATCCTTTCCGATTTCTGGCTCATAACGGTGAGATCAATACCATCAAAGGTAATCGTTTGTGGATGAAAGCCCGTGAATCGATAATGAAGTCGGATTTATTCGGAGACGATCTGGAGAAACTTTTTCCGGTCATTGAGCCCAATAAATCTGATTCGGCTTCATTCGACAATGTGTTGGAATTTCTTGTTCATACCGGGAAGTCTTTACCCCATGCGCTCAGTATGATGATACCCGAATCCTGGAACGATAAAAATCCTATTCCGCCAAGCTTAAAGGCTTATTATGAATATCAGTCAACACTTATGGAACCATGGGACGGTCCCGCATCAATCGTTTTCAGCGATGGTCGTTATATTGGAGGCACACTCGACAGGAACGGATTGCGTCCTTCACGGTATATCATTACCAGGGATGATTTAATTGTTATGGGTTCGGAAGTCGGAGTTCAGATTTTTGAGCCGGAACAAATTAAAGAAAAAGGTCGTCTTCGTCCGGGCAAGATCCTGTTGGTTGATACAAAAATGGGAATCATTGTACCCGATGAGGAAGTAAAGCACCAGTTAACGGACAGAAATCCTTATGCTCAATGGTTGGCAGAAAGCCGTGTTGAGTTGGGAGAAATAAAAGTAAGGAAACGTGTACCCACCAGTCTGGGGGATAATTTTGAAGTATATCTGAGGGAATTCGGATATACAAAAGAAGATGTGGATTTCCTGATAAAACCTATGGCACGTCAGGGCCAGGAACCTGTTCATTCCATGGGTAACGATACTCCCCTGGCTTTATTTTCAGATAAGCCACAACGTTTTTTCAATTATTTCAAACAACTTTTTGCCCAGGTAACAAATCCTCCTATCGATCCCATTCGCGAAGGTCTTGTAATGGCATTGACCAATTATATCGGATCGGTATCAAAAAATATTCTCGTCGAGTCACCAAGTCATTGCAAACTCATTAAATTTCTTTCTCCCATTGTTTCCAATACCGATCTTAACAAACTGCGAAATCTTAAGGAAGAGAATTTTTCTCATATCGATATCCCTATTCTATTTTCTGCAAAGGGCATTGGTTTAGGCAAGGCACTTGAAATGGCTCTGGAAGATATATGCCAAAAATCTGAACAGGCAGTGGATGCCGGTAAAAACTTTATAATTTTAACCGACAGGGGCATTAACGAAGATATGGCTCCAATCCCCTCATTGCTGGCTACTTCAGCCGTACATCACCATCTGATCCGGGCAAAAAAACGAACACAGGTCGGACTGGTTCTCGAAACAGCCGAAGCCCGGGAAGTAAGTCATTTTGCATTGCTTATCGGATATGGGGCAAGTGTTGTGAATCCTTATGCAGCATTTGCCGTCATTGAAGATAAATGTCTTAAAGGTGAAATTGACATTGAGTATGTTATTGCACGTGAACACTATATAAAGGCCATCGATAAAGGTTTGCTAAAAATCCTTTCCAAGATGGGTATATCAACACTTCGAAGTTATCACGGTTCTCAGATTTTCGAAGCCATTGGTATAGGAAATGAAATTATTGAAAAATATTTCACTGGCACCGATTCCAGGATCGGAGGTATTGGATTTGAAGAAGTTGCAAAGGAAGCACTGATAAATCATTCAAATGCTTTCGGTCACAATCCGAAAATGCTTCCGGGACTCAAAACCGAAGGTATATACCATTTCCGATTCGATGGCGAAAAACATGGTTGGAACCCGGATACAATCGGACTTTTACAGTGGGCTACACGGGCTAACGATTATAAAAAATTTAAAGAATACACAACCCTTGTCGATGTTGAAAACCGTAAACCTCATTTTTTAAGGGGTTGTGTAAACATTAAAAAGAGCAATCCGATACCTCTGGAAGAAGTCGAAGCGGCTGAAAATATTATGAAACGGTTTGTGACAGGTGCTATGTCATATGGTTCGATAAGTAAAGAAGCGCATGAAGCATTGGCTATAGCTATGAATAAGATAGGAGGTAAAAGCAACACGGGTGAAGGAGGGGAGGATGCCGAACGATTTCAGCCCAGGACCGACGGAACATGGGCACGAAGTGCCATTAAACAGGTTGCTTCGGCCAGGTTTGGGGTTACTACTAATTATTTAATAAATGCCGAGGAAATTCAGATAAAGATTGCTCAGGGAGCAAAGCCCGGAGAAGGCGGGCAGTTACCCGGTTATAAAGTAGATAAGGTTATTGCCAAGCTCCGGCATAGTACTCCGGGTATTACCTTAATATCACCTCCGCCTCATCATGATATTTATTCCATCGAAGATCTCGCACAGTTGATTTTCGATCTGAAGTGTACCAACCCCAAAGCCAGAATTAATGTTAAACTGGTTTCGGAAAAAGGCGTAGGTACTGTTGCAGCGGGAGTTGCCAAAGCCCATGCCGACAGTATAACAATCTCGGGTATGGAGGGCGGCACGGGGGCCAGCCCTGCAAGCTCTATTAAACATGCCGGATTACCCATGGAACTCGGTATTTCTGAAGTTCAGCAAACACTGGTTATGAATAATCTTCGTGATAGAGTCCGTTTACAAACAGACGGACAGCTGAAAACAGGACGCGATGTTATTTATGCAGCGCTTCTGGGAGCTGAAGAATTTGGATTTGCCACTGCTGCCCTTGTTGTATTGGGATGTATCATGATGCGAAAATGTCATTTGAATACATGTCCTGTTGGCGTGGCAACTCAGGATAAAGAATTACGAAAACGTTTTCTGGGCAAATCGGAGTTCATAATAAATTTTTTCTCATTCCTGGCACAGGAGATCCGTGAATACCTGGCAGAAATGGGATTTTGCAAATTTGAAGATATTGTCGGGCGAACCGACTTTTTGGAACAACGTACAGATATTGAACATTGGAAAGCTTCAAAGGTGGATTTATCTAAAATCTTGTACCGGCCGAAGGAAGCAGAACTCTACGATACACACTGCGTCTGTTTTCAGGATCACAAGATCGATGATATTATGGATCGAGGTCTTTTGAAGCAGGCTGCGAGTTCTATAAAAAACAAAAATAAGGTCTGGATTTCCCGTGATATTCATAATACCGATCGTACTGTCGGAGCCATGCTATCGGGCGAAATTTGTCAGATATACGGCGAAGAAGGTCTGCCCGATAAAACAATTAATGTCATGTTTTCCGGTTCGGCAGGTCAGAGTTTTGGAGCCTTTCTGGTTAACGGGATTAATTTTTACCTCGAAGGTGATGCAAATGATTATTTGGGCAAAGGATTATCAGGAGGGCGCATTATTGTAGTACCTCCAAAGGGTTCGACCTTTAAGCCTGAAGAAAATATTATTATCGGGAATACAGTACTATATGGAGCTACATCAGGCGAAGCTTATATTAAAGGTGTTGCCGGCGAACGTTTCTGTGTTCGAAATTCAGGCGCAAAAGCTGTTGTCGAAGGTGTTGGTGACCACTGTTGCGAATATATGACCGGAGGTCGTGTGGTTGTTCTCGGACAAACCGGGCGTAATTTTGCAGCCGGCATGAGTGGAGGTATTGCATATGTACTCGATCACGACAAAAATTTTGATTATTTCTGTAATAAAGGTCTGGTAGAACTCGGACCTATTGCCGACAGAGATGATGAAATGGAACTTCAGGAAATGATTGATAATCATTTCAATTATACTGATTCAAAACTGGCAAAGGAAATACTGGTAAACTGGGAAGTTTACTTGCCCAGGTTTGTGAAAGTTATTCCTCTTGAGTACAAAAAGATACTCGAAGAAATAAAACTTGAACAGATCAGGAGTAAAATTGAGAAAACTGAAGATGAACCTCATTTTCAATATTAATAAGATACTGGTTTTAACTTTTTAAGCATAAAAGTATGGGAAATCCAAAGGGATTTATGACTATTGAACGAAAGCCGGCAGGCTATCGTCCTAAAAATGAGAGAATACGGGATTATAGTGAGGTTGAACAAGTGCTAAATGAAAAGGACAGAAGAGATCAGGCTTCACGCTGTATGGACTGTGGCATACCCTTTTGCCAATGGGGATGCCCTATAATGAATAATATGCCCGAATGGCAGGATGCCATATACCGCGGCAACTGGCAGGAAGCGATAGATCTTTTACATGTCACCAATAATTTCCCCGAATTTACCGGGAGAATTTGTCCGGCGCCGTGCGAACATGCCTGTACACTTAATATTCAGGAAGAACCTGTTACCATACGGGAAAACGAATGTGCCACAGCCGATCAGGCCTTTGCCCGAGGGCTTATAGTACCAAGGCCACCAAAGGTGCGAACTGGCAAAAAAGTTGCTGTCATTGGTTCAGGCCCGGCAGGCCTTGCCTGTGCCGATCTGTTGAATAAATGGGGACATACGGTAACGCTTTACGAAAAAGATGAAGCTATCGGAGGATTACTACGATTTGGTATCCCCGACTTCAAGCTTGAAAAGAGTGTAATTGACGCACGTCTGAAAATCTTGCTGGAAGAAGGTCTCCAGATTAAAACCGGCTGCCATGTCGGAGTCGATATCAAAGGTGAAGAGTTACTGAAGGAATACGATGCTGTTGTATTGGCTGTTGGAGCAATGAAACCCAGGGACCTGACTGTTGAGGGGAGAGACCTGAAAGGCGTGCACTTTGCTATGGAATTTCTTACCCAGCAGAACCGGGTTATTGCAGGAGAGAAATTTTTAAACGGAGACAGAATTTCAGCAAAGGGTAAAAATGTACTGGTTATCGGAGGAGGAGATACCGGATCAGATTGTGTCGGCACTTCTGTACGTCACGGGGCGGCTCATATTCAGCAAATCGAAATATTGCCAAAGCCTCCCGAAAGACGTTCCTTAAATAATCCGTGGCCCTATTGGGCAAATACTCTCAGGACTTCCTCATCGCATGACGAAGGATGTGAAAGATCATGGTTACTCAATACAAAAAAACTTATCGGCGATAAGGACGGAAATGTTATCGCAGCCGAGGTGGTTGAAGTAGAATGGAAAAAAGAAGATCTGCCCGATGATAAGGCAGGTGGGCAATTCAGAATGATAGAAAAGCCCGGAACTGCGCGACAGACCAAAGCTGAACTTGTGCTGCTTTCCATGGGATTTGTGCACTGCTATCATGAGGGTTTGGCAAGTGAACTGGGGATCAGTTTTAATCAAAAGGGAAATATTGCTATCGATAGCACATATAAAACCAATACGGATAAGGTATTTGCAACAGGTGATGCAGTTTCAGGTGCCAGCCTGGTGGTTAGGGCCATAGCATCGGGCCGTAAAACCGCAAACGGAGTTCATGAATTTCTGACGCAGGAAAAATAAAGTACGGCGTAATTAATGAATCCTGAAATGTTTTACTGGTACAATTTGTGTTTACATAATCTGATGCTAAACTTATGATCTGTCCTAATATTACAGAAACAGAATATTTAAGTCAATTTTTTCCGTCATTCCCTTACAAAAATCACGTAATTTACCCATCAATTTTTATTGATTGTGGAAATAGGGTTATTTTAACAGCCCGTGTAAATTTCAATTTAATATGAATACGATTGTAGCAAAGGAGTATTTATCCGATCTGGTTGTGAAGTTTGAAATTCAGGCACCCTTAATAGCAAAAAAGCGGGAAGCGGGGCATTTTGTGATTGTAAAAATCGGAGATAAAGGAGAAAGGATACCTTTAACCATATCCCAGGCTGATTCCAAAAAAGGAACCATAACACTTATTGTGCAAAAAGTAGGGACTACAAGCCATAAGCTTGCCAGTTTGAACATTGGCGATACAGTTACCGATCTGGCCGGTCCCCTGGGAAATGCTACGCATATTGAAAATGTCGGGACTGTTTTATGTGCCGGAGGAGGCGTCGGTATAGCTCCCCTGCTTCCTATTGCAGAAGCCATGCACGCATCTGGCAATCGCATTATTTCAGTTTTGGGAGCCCGCTCAAAAGAACTTATTATTCTTGAAAAAGAGATACGGAATGTTTCGGATGAAGTAATTATTATGACCGACGACGGTAGCTATGGAAAGCAGGGTTTGATCACAAAAGGAATGGAAGGAGTTATTAAAAAAGAAAAAGTGCACCTGGCTGTTGCCATCGGACCGGCTATCATGATGAAATATTGCAGCTTACTCACCATGAAATATAATATTCCAACAGTTGCCAGTCTTAATTCTATTATGGTCGATGGCACAGGAATGTGCGGAGCCTGCAGGGTTACCGTAGCTGGTAAAACAAAATTTGTTTGTGTCGATGGTCCGGAGTTCAACGCTCACGAGGTAGATTTCGATGAACTTCTCATGCGGCTAAACGCGTATAAAACTGAAGAATCGGAAAATTACAGGATTTATCAGGAAGATCTAAAGGAAGCATAGTATGGCACAGGAAAGTAACCACAATTTTAAAGTTTTCAGGGAAGCCGAATGGCGTGAAAGATTACGTAAAAAACTTAAAATTAAGGATCGCACCCGGATCGAACGGGTTAAAATGCCAGAAGCCAGCCCTGTAGAAAGAATTGCAAGTAAGATTGAGGTAAACCGGGGTCTGACAAGTGAAATGGCAGTGAGAGAAGCGCAGCGTTGTCTCGATTGTATAAATCCAACCTGTGTTGAAGGGTGTCCGGTTGGCATTAATATTCCTGAATTTGTCAAGCGCATCGAAGCCGAAGAGTTTGCCATGGCTGCACGCATATTGAAAGAAACCAATGCTCTTCCGGCAGTATGCGGCAGGGTATGTCCGCAGGAAGTACAATGCGAAGCGAAGTGTTTCTACGCTCAGAAACTCAATAGAAAAGCAGTGGCCATAGGTCATCTGGAGCGTTTTGCCGCCGATTTTGAAAGAGAAAGCGGGAAAATTTATGTTCCTGAAATAGCAGATCAAGAAAACATTAAAATTGCCGTGATCGGATCGGGACCTGCCGGCTTATCAGCGGCGGGCGATCTGGCCAAACTGGGATATAGTGTTACGGTTTTCGAAGCATTACATGAATTAGGAGGAGTTCTGAAATATGGAATACCCGAATTTCGATTACCCAATCGCATTGTGGATGTGGAGATTGATAATTTGAAAAAAATGGGAGTCGATTTTCAAAAAAATGTGATCATCGGCAAAACCCTTTCATTTACTGATCTGAGGGAACAGGGTTATAAAGCCTTCTTCGTTGGCAGCGGTGCAGGTTTACCCGGTTTTATGAAGATTCCAGGCGAAAACTACATTGGTATACTTTCGGCCAATGAATACCTGACACGCGTTAACCTGATGGGAGCAGACAGGAAAGATCATGACACCCCGGTATTATCAGGTAAAAAGGTTGCGGTAATAGGAGGAGGTAATACAGCCATGGATTCGATACGAACGGCCAAGCGCCTTGGAGCTGAAAGAGCAATAATTATCTACCGGAGATCTTTCGATGAAATGCCTGCCCGGAAGGAAGAAATCAAGCATGCACAGGAAGAGGGAATAGAATTTATGAATTTAAGGAGTCCGGTTGAGTATCTGGCCGATAAAAATGGCAGGGTGAATGCAATAAAAGTTCAGAAGATGGAGCTGGGAGAACAGGATCATTCGGGACGCAGAAGACCGGTTCCTGTCGAAGGCTCGGAATTTATACTCGAAGTCGATCTGGTGATCGTAAGTATTGGGGTTTCACCAAATCCTTTAATACCACAAAGTTTACCCGAACTTACTGTTACACGCTGGGGAACTATCGATGTCGATTCAGATACCATGCAGTCGAATATAGAAGAATTATTTGCGGGAGGTGATATCGTCAGAGGAGGGGCCACGGTTATACTTGCCATGGGCGATGGAAGAAAAGCAGCGCAGGGGATACATCGAAAATTAAACGGAACTGTCCGGGCTGAAATATCTGACAAGAATTTGATTGCTGCGACAAGATCCTGATTTTTTGATTAATACCGGAAAACTTCGAGGACAATAATAGAATAAGAAAAAATAAAGGTTAAGTTTGAGAGAAAACTTGTTAAATATTCATGACTATGGCCGATTTGACAACAAAATACCTGGATTTTGAACTTAAAAATCCGATCATCGTCGGGAGTTGCAGCCTGACAGCGACGGTTGAGGATATTGTACAACTGGAGCAAAACGGTGCTGCAGCAATTGTACTTAAATCGATTTTTGAAGAAGAAATTCTCCTGGAGGCAAATCACGATTTAAAGGATGCAGAAAAAAGCAAACTAATCTATTCCGAGTTGTCGGAAACATTAGATTATATCGATATTCACACCAGGGAAAAACGACTGGGAGAATATTTGAAGCTGATTAAAGATGTTAAAAAGAAAACACTCATTCCGATTATAGCCAGTATTAATTGTATAACTGATCTGGAATGGGCTTTTTTTGCTTCAAAAATTCAGGAAGCGGGAGCTGATGCACTGGAGCTGAATATTTCGCTGAACCCAATGGATACCGGACAAAAGGACTACGAGAAACTGATGCAAAAGATTGTAACCAAAGTATTGAAATCGGTGAGAATTCCGGTTTCCGTTAAGTTAAGCGATTGCTTCACTAATTTGTCCAACATGATCATTGAAATTTCAAAATCCGGGATCAAAGGGCTGGTTATGTTCAACAGGTTTTATACTCCCGATATTGATATTTATAATCTGAATATTGTATCGGGCCGGATACACAGCTGCGAAACGGAATATGTAAAACCCTTGCGATGGATCGCCCTTTTATCCGATAAAATTGATTGCAGTATTGCTGCTTCGACCGGTATTCATGATGCCAATACGGCAATAAAACAGATATTGGCCGGGGCAGATGCCGTTCAGGTTGTTTCAGCAATTTATCTGAATGGTAAAAGTTATTTAAATCATTTACTCACAGGTATTGAAAATTGGATGCTCGAAAAAGGATATTTTTCCATAGCACAATTCAAAGGACTTGCCAGCTATAAAAAGGCCACAAACCCTGCCATTTACGAAAGAGTACAATTTATAAAACACTTTGGCAGAATCGGGTAAAAGAGAATGTTATAGGTCGTCTTCCGATTAAATTACCTGAAACAATTATTGCACCAGTTTACAGATTACTTCAACAAATTAGTTTTTAGCTAATTATACTTCCGAAAAACTTTCTTCGTCCTGAAAAACAGGGTTTTATTACATTTGTGCAGCATTAATTGTTCTAATTATTTTAATTTCGGCTTTGCTTCATGATCACTTCAGGCGAACGCCTCCTTATTTCGTTTGTGAATTATTCAGGGATAGCAGTCTGCAGGGAATATCAACTTAACTAAGAAAGTACAACGAAAGGCTTTCATAATATGCATAAAGTAAATATAACGCCGGATGAGAACGCTAAAGTGAAGGTTATTCAGGGTATTTTATCTGTACTGAAAAATGCCGGATCGCTGGCCTCGTCTTTTCAGCAAATATGTGATCTGCTTCCTGGTGCTTACGAAA
>CAYUAV010000027.1:2921-14545 GCA_964442665.1 uncultured Bacteroidales bacterium | reverse complement strand
GGCCTGATATTGCAAATTTTAAACTGCCCGTGATTGTTATTGGCAGTTTTCATGATCGAAAGAAAAACTCCAAAGCCTGAACTGTCGATAAATTTAACTCCTTCGAGATTCAATGCCAGCCGCGTATCAGGTTTGTTAAAGAAACTTTTAAGCTGTTCTTTGACAGGTTCTACAATCAGGGCATTAAACCGATCGATATTATTAAATTTAACGACAATAACATTATTAATTTTTTCTGTCTTTAACATACAAGTGTGTTTTATATATAAATATCGATATTTTTCAAGACTTCATCGAGTTCATCTATTGCCTCACTTGTTTGTTTTTTGAAACTGGCAATAAAATGTGGATACTTTTCCGGTTCTTCACCGGCTTTCGCTAAGTTTTCAAAATTCTTAAGTTCTAAAGCCAGATCGTTCAGCCCCATAATAGAAATAGACGATTTTGCTTTATGTGCCAACCTTCCAAGCAACTCGTATTCTTTTTTTTCATAATACTCATCCATTCCCTTCGTAAATTCGTCCACCTGGGTCTTAAATATATCGATCATTTCTGTGATCAGCTCCTTATTTCCGGCCGACATGTTTTTCAGGTATGACAAATCAATTTTCATACTTTTACAGCATTGTGAATAAATTTCCCTCTAAATTAATTTATTTTTTTATTTTTAGTAAAATATTGTTCATTCATGCAACAACAGATTTGTTTTGCTGATCAAAGTCTTAAAATTATGTATAAAATAAAGAGAATCATAATATTATTACTTTTCTTCTCTATATCAAAATTAACGGGTTACTCACAGACTGATTATTTCGATTTTCAGAATTACAAGGACCGGAGAATCGCTGAACGCTTATTTAATAAAGCTGTTGAAGCTGTGAATGCAAAGGATTATTACGGAGCGCTTTATTTTCTCGACAGTGTGACGTTGCTCCAGCCTAACTTTTCAGCTGCTTATATTGAAAGGGGTAAAATTTATTTTGTAAAGGAACGATCGAATGATGCAATTAATGAGTTTCAGCAGGTTCTGAATTTTGAACCTCTGAACGGGGAGGCTATGTTCTATAAGGCCTATGTCATGTTTACCCAGGATACTTCGAGCGTGAGCAGTGCCGATTTTGACCAGGCTATAAAAAATAAGTACACCAAGCCTCAGGCATATTATTACCGGGGGTTGCTACGATTTATGGAAAAATCATACAACGATGCCATTGCCGATTTCACCCTTGCTATTGATGGAAAGCCGGATTATGCCAAAGCATTTCACGACAGGGGATCGGCGAAACGTATGCTGGGCGATTACCAGGGGGCTATCTATGATTACCGTCTGGCCATTACTTACGATCCGAAACTGATTATGGCCTATATCAATATGGGATCGACAAAAAAGAAGCTTGGCGATTATCAGGGTGCCGAACAGGATTATACCGTAGCTATCAACATCGATTCAACCAACTATATCCCCTATAATAACCGGGGAGGGGCAAGATACGTTCTGGGCGATATTGCCGGAGCAGAAGCTGATTATAACAAAGCCTATGAATTAAATCCCGAATCGTATGAGGTATTATGTAATATGGGAAACGTTATTTCGAAGGCCGGCGATTACCAGGCCGCACTTGAATGGTATAACCAGTCATTGGAGATGAAACCCGATTATAGCATATCATACCTTAATCGGGGATTGACCTATGAAATGCTGGGAATGCTTGCCGAAGCATGTATCGATTGGCAAATGGCAGCCGATCTTGGATCGAAGGAAGCTCATAAGTATCTTGAAGAATGTAACAAGTAAAATAATTTCAAATCATGATAAAGCGAATCCTATTTATTTTACTATTTATTCAGGCATTACAGTTCGTACCATTGCAGGCGCAGGTAAATCCGCTCAGAATTAAGAGGAAAGAATTCAAGAAACAGGAATACGGATTTAAAGATGCCTGGTTAAATGTAAAGGACGGGAATTATTATTTTTCATTGGGATCAGGTTCCTATCGTGAGGCCAGGGAGTATTATCTGAAAGCTTATGGTTACAATCCTGATAATGCTGAATTAAATTATATGATCGGACGATGTTACTTATTTACCGACAATAAGTTCGAATCGATTAAATACATTCAAAAAGCCTATGAATTAAAGCCCGATGTTAATTTTGATATCCACCTGATGCTGGGCATGGCTTATCATCAGATACTTGAATTTGATAAGGCCATTGAAGAGTATAATTATTTTATCAATACTATTCATCCGAAGTCGCGGGCCGCATACCAGTCACAAATTGATCTTTATATTCAGCAATGCAAAAACGGGAAATTACTGGCTGCCGAGCCCCGGCGGGTTGTGATCAATAATCTGGGCAAAGGAGTAAACTCGATTTATGATGAATACGGTCCGGTAATTTCATCCGACGGACAGGAAATGTATTTTACATCGCGAAGGCAATATTCGAAAAAAAGTGAGAAAAGTATAATAGATGATAAATATTTTGAAGATATCTACTACTCGGAACTTGTCAAGGATGTATGGTCGAGGGCCAAACGACTGGATAAGAAAATAACCGGAAAAAATAATACAACAAATATTGCCGTTGTCGGCCTGTCGCCCGATAAACAGAAACTTTATATCTATAAAGGAGATAACAAAAGAGGTGATTTGTATGTTAGCACCCTGAAAAAAGGAATGTGGACCCGACCGAAGTCGCTCTCGAAATTTAATTCAAAATACCGCGAAGTCTCCATGTGTATATCCTCCGATGAATCCACTCTTTATTTTATTTCCGGCAATACAAAAAAAGGATACGGCGGAACCGATATTTATATCAGCCGGAAGAATAACCAGGGTAAGTGGGGTAAACCGGAAAATGCAGGTAATGTCATAAATACATTTTTCGATGAACTGGGAGTCAGTCTTGGTCAAAATGACAGCGTACTGTATTTCAGTTCCAAAGGTCATAATTCAATGGGTGGCTATGATGTTTTTCAGAGCGCACTAAGCAATGTGGGTCTGTGGTCAAAACCCCAGAATTTAGGATACCCGATCAATACTCCTAATGACGATGTATTTTATGTGGAACTCCCCGATGCTAAAACGGCTTACTATTCGTCAAACAGGGAAAGTGGCCTGGGAGGTATGGATATTTATAAAATAATCTATCTCGGTGCCGAGAAAGATATGCTGGCTGCAGATGTTGAAGATTTGCTCGCAGGAGCTAAAAAACCCTATGATAACATTTACTTTGCTCCGCTTAAGAAACTGGCAGTTGATACCTCCATACTGATGCGCGGATTTATTAACGATTCGGAAAACCAGCGTCCGGTCATTGCGAAAATTGAGCTGATCGATCGTGACCGAAGTCAGGTTGTTGCTACAGCTATTTCCGATTCTACGGGCAATTACTCTGTCAAACTGCCCGAAACAAAAATGTACGGAGTCGAAATTGTAGCCAAAGGATATCTGCTGTATCTCGACATAGTCGATCTGTCGCAGCGTACCTATGATGAAGTGGTTGTTAAAAACTTTTTACTCGACAGGGTTGAGGTAGGTGCGAAAGTCATTTTAAAAAATATCTATTTCGAATTCGGAAAATCGACTCTTAAACCCGAATCGTATGCGGGTCTCGATAATGTTGTGAAATTGCTGCAAAGTAATGAAACTATACGTATCGAAATATCCGGACATACGGATAATATTGGTTCATTGAAGACGAACACAAAACTATCTGCCGACAGGGCGAAGGCCGTTGTCGATTATCTTATCCAGAAGGGTATTGCTCCAAGCAGGCTCGAATACAAAGGATATGCTTTCAGCCAGCCTATAGCTCCCAATAATACGGAAGAGGGCAGGGCGCAAAACCGCCGTGTTGAGTTCAAAGTACTGAGCAAATAGTTACCCGATATTTTGATTTCGAAAGCTTCCGGCAATAGTCAGGAGCTTTTTCTTTATGCAATCAGAAGTTTTATCATAATAATCTCTTATGATAATTTATACTTTTGCATCAAAACAGAACATATGAAACAAACTCCCCTTACGCAAAAACACAAGGAAGCGGGCGCAAGAATGGTTGAATATGCCGGGTATGAAATGCCGGTTGAATTTACGGGTGTTATTCAGGAACATCTTGCCGTACGACGATCGGCAGGTATTTTTGATGTTTCGCATATGGGAGAGTTCTGGGTTAAAGGTAAGGATTCACTCGAGTTATTACAGTATATAACAACCAATGATGTTTCAAACCTGGTTATTGGTCAGGCCCAATACTCCTGCCTGCCAAATGGTAAAGGAGGAATCGTTGATGATTTGATAGTATACCGTTACGAAGCGAATAAATATATGCTTGTCGTGAATGCCTCCAATATCGAAAAGGACTGGGAGTGGATCAACAGGAATAATACTTTTGGGGCCGATCTGGAAAATGCTTCAGAAAAAATGGCATTGATAGCGCTCCAGGGACCTTGTACCGCTGAAATACTTCAACCTCTTGTAAAGCAAAATTTGTCGGACTTACCGGGTTTTCATTTTTTCACCGGGATAATTCCAAATGTGGGTGAAGTTATTGTATCGGCAACAGGTTATACCGGAGCGGGAGGATTTGAATTATACTGCAATAATGAGATTGCAGTTACCTTGTGGGAAACACTTACCGGTTGCGGGAAGAAGTATGGATTGATACCGGTTGGTCTGGCAGCACGCGATACCTTGCGACTCGAGATGGGATATTGTTTGTACGGCAATGATATTGACGATACTACTTCGCCCATTGAAGCCGGATTAAGCTGGATTGTGAAAATGAAGAACAAAGGCAGGTTTATTGATCGTGATCGGATTGAAAAGCAAAAAAATTCAGGAGTAGATCGAAAATTAGCAGGACTTGAAATGATCGATCGCGGCATTCCCAGAAAAGATTATCCGGTATTTAACAAAGAAAAGCTGGAAATGGGAAGGATTACTTCAGGCACCATGTCGCCGTCACTGCGGAAGGGAATCGGGATGGCTTATGTGACAGCATCCGAGGCTTACCCGGGGAATGAGGTATTTGTTCAGATACGGAATAAATTACTTAAAGCACAAATTGTTAAATTACCTTTTCTTAAAAATTCATGACGAATGCATACATGTAAAGTAGAGGTCTGTCTGACACCGGCCGTTTACAATAATTTTAAAAACGACGATGCGGTCGTGGTGGTTGTAGATATTTTACGGGCAACCTCTGCAATTTGCACGGCTTTTATGAATGGTGCGAAACGAATTATTCCTGTGGCAAGCCTCGAAGAAGCACAACAGTATAAAGTTAAAGGTTTCCTTGTTGCGGCCGAACGGGATGGCATTGTCCGCGACTTTGCTGATTTCGGAAATTCACCTTATAACTTTACTCCCGACCGCATTATTGATAAAGAGATTGTATACAGTACGACGAACGGAACAAACACCATAATGATGGCCCGGCACAGTCATAAAGTTCTCATAGGCGCGTACCTGAATCATCAGGCTCTTACCGACTATATCATAAAGGAAAAACACGATCTTTTAATATTATGTGCCGGCTGGAAACAAAAATTCAACCTTGAAGATACACTCTTTGCAGGCGCACTGGCCGAAGCAGTTCTGAAGAGTAACAACTTTTATACTATGTGTGATTCTACCTATGCATCCATCGACCTGTGGAGTCTGGCAAATCAAAATATGATGGAATACCTTGAAAAAGTAGCTCAAAGGCATCGGTTAAAAAAAAACGGTCTGGACGATGTGCTGGAATATTGCCATACTTTTAATATGACAGATAAGATTCCTGTACTTGAAGATTTTTACCTGGTTGAATTACAATCGATAAGGTAAGACATTAATTTACTGTTAGTAACTTGTAAATATATATTTCTGTAATTGATCGTCGATAACCTAGATATTTTTGTAATTTTATCGCTCAAATTTCAGTTGTTATTTTATTAACAAATGAAGCATATTATTTTTTTTAGTGTCATTTACAGCTGACGAAAATAAATAACAGAAAAATTTAACAACATGAAAAAACACAATTTTAATGCAGGGCCTTCGATTATTCCCGAAAAGGTAAAGGAATTAACAGCAAAAGGTGTTCTCGATCTTAATGGAATAGGATTATCGGTGATGGAAATATCACACCGGTCAAAAGAATTTTCGGCAATTATTGAAGAAGCTGCTTCACTGATTCGTGAACTTTTGATTGTGCCTGATTCACACTCTGTTATTTTTACCCAGGGGGGAGCCAGTCTGAATTTCTGTATGGTACCTTATAATCTTTTACAAAAAAAGGCTGCTTATCTCGATTCGGGTTCATGGTCGTCAAAAGCAATTAAAGAGGCAAAGCTATTCGGCGAAGTTGAGGTTGTTGCTTCCTCTAAGGATAAAAACTATACCTATATTCCAAAGAATTTCAACATACCTGTCGATGCAGATTATTTTCATATTACCACTAACAATACCATATTTGGTACCGAAATAAAACACGACATCGATTCTCCCGTTCCGCTCGTGGCAGATGCTTCTTCCGACATACTCAGTCGTCCGCTGGACGTATCGAAATATGGATTGATTTATGGAGGAGCCCAGAAAAATGTGGGTCCGGCAGGTGTGGCATTCGGCATAATCCGCAACGATATTCTTGGGAAAGTCGATCGTCCGATTCCCAGTATGCTGAATTACAAAACCTATATCGAAAACGGATCGCTGTATAATACACCCTCATGCCTGGCAGTTTATGGATGCCTTCTGATGTTACGGTGGCTTAAAGAACTGGGTGGCGTTCCGGCTATTCACAAAGTAAACCAGGAAAAGGCAAAGATCCTGTACGATGAAATTGACAGGAATAAGCTCTTTAAACCAACAGTTGCCAATGAGGAAGATCGTTCCATCATGAATGTTACTTTTATCATGGCTGATGAATATAAGGAAAAAGAAGCTGATTTTCTGCAATATGCTATTTCGCAAGGTATGGTGGGTATTAAGGGACATCGATCTGTTGGAGGTTTTCGGGCTTCCATTTATAATCCGTTACCTCTCGAAAGTGTTAAAGCATTGATCAAAGCCATGAAGGAATTTGAGGCAAAAATATAGTATGTATAAAACCCAGGAAAAAAATGACTAAAGTACTTATAGCAACTGAAAAACCCTTTGCAGCTATTGCTGTGCAGGGTATACAAAAAATATGTGATGAAGCAGGCTTTGAACTGGTCAAACTCGAAAAATATACATTACACGATCAGCTGATTGCGGCTGTTGCCGATGTAGATGCCGTAATTTTCAGGAGCGATATTATTGATAAGGCAGTGATTGATGCCGGGAAGAATCTAAAAATAGTAGTGCGTGCGGGCGCCGGCTACGATAATGTCGATCTGAATGCTGCTACAGCAAAGGGTATTTGCGTGATGAACACCCCGGGTCAGAACTCGAATGCGGTTGCAGAACTTGGCATTGGTATGATGATCTACCTGAACAGGAACGGATATAACGGTTCGGCGGGAACTGAGCTTCGCGGGAAAACACTGGGCCTTCATGCCTATGGAAATATCAGTAAAATATTGACTCACATTGGTAAGGGACTGGGAATGACAATACATGCTTACGATCCATATGTCGATAAGATAATTATTGAAAATGACGGAGTGAAATGTGAGGAGAGCGCCGAAGATCTTTACAGCAAATGTCAGTATGTTGTAACAAACCTGCCGGCAAATGCCGAAACAAAGGCAAGTGTTAACTATAAACTGCTTTCGCTCATGCCTAAAGGAGCAACCATAGTAAATACTGCCCGGAAGGAAATCATCGATGAAGCTTCACTGCTTAAAATATTTGAAGAACGTCCCGATTTCAGGTACATTTCCGATATCATACCGGATTGCAAAGATACCATCATCGAAAAATATCCGGGAAGATACTTCTGGACACCCAAAAAAATGGGGGCCCAGACTGCCGAGGCTAACATTAATGCCGGCCTGGCCGCTGCACGGCAAATTGTCGGATATATTAAAGAGGGTGACGAAACCTTCAAAGTGAACTAACATAATTCTTAAAATCCCGCGCAAAAATGGCAATAGTTAAACCCTTCAGAGGGTACAGGCCCGCAAAGGAGTTAGCAGATCGTATTGCTTCCAGGCCGTATGATGTTTTGAGTTCTGCTGAAGCAAAAACAGAGGCGAATGGAAATCCGTATTCATTTCTTCATGTCGTGAAACCGGAAATTGACCTGCCGGATGAAGTCGATCACTATTCGGACATAGTGTATAATACCGGTAAAAATACATTGAAAAGAATGATCGCTGAAGGTATTTTTGCACAGGACAATCATGCCATGTATTACATATATGCGCAGTCGTTGTGGAATAAAACGCAATACGGTCTGGTGGGATGTGCCAGTGTCAATGATTATCTGAATAATGTAATTCGGAAACACGAATTAACCCGGTACGATAAAGAAGAAGACCGGAAAAACCATATCCGGATAACTAATTTCAATGCCGAGCCGGTTTTCTTTGCGTACCCCGATAATAATACTATTGACCGTATTGTAAATAGGATCATCACAAATAAGCCAGAGTATGATTTTAAAACTCCTGACGGGGTTCAGCATGCGCTTTGGCTGGTACCGGACGAAGCTGATATTAAAACCATTGAGACTGTTTTTCGTGATGAGATTCCCTTTACCTATGTTGCCGACGGTCATCACCGCACAGCGGCTGCAGCTCATGTAGGAGAAGAAAGAAAAAAGCTTGATCCGGAACACACCGGCAACGAAGAATATAATTTCTTCCTGGCAGTTCATTTCCCCGCCAGCCAGCTGACTATCATTGACTATAACAGGGTGGTAAAAGATTTGAACGGATATAGTGAGAAAGAATTCATCGAAAAGGTATCAGCACATTGTCTGGTGAAAAAAGTGGGGAACTCCGTGCATAAACCCTCCAAAGCCCATGAATTTTCGATGTACATTAATGGTAACTGGTATGCCCTGGAAGCAAAAGCTGGAATGTGTAACGATGCCGATCCGATCGATTGTCTCGATGTCACAGTGCTTTCAAAAGCTATCCTGGAACCTGTCCTCGATATCAGGGATCTGCGAAAATCAGACAGGATCGATTTTGTAGGAGGCATAAGAGGACCGGGAGAATTGCAGAAAAGAGTTGATAGTGGCGAAATGGCTGTTGCTTTTGCCCTTTATCCCGTATCGATGGAACAGCTTATAAGAATTGCCGATACCGGTAATATCATGCCGCCTAAAACAACATGGTTCGAGCCCAAATTACGCAGCGGACTGGTTCTGCATGAGCTTGAATAAACTAACAAATTAACATCGATCGAATA
This sequence comes from uncultured Bacteroidales bacterium, assembly GCA_964442665.1. Lineage (GTDB taxonomy): Bacteria > Bacteroidota > Bacteroidia > Bacteroidales > UBA10428 > UBA10428. The sequence goes on along the minus strand of CAYUAV010000027.1, from coordinate 5,215 downwards.
ATTTTCATAAGTTTAATTTATAGTTTATAACATTTTGTCAATAAAATCTTATAAATCAATATTTATTAATGTGTTTTATTGTAGACCTTGATAAAATATTGAATCCTTTCTATTCAAAGTAAAAGCCGAATAGTTATAAAAATCCTTTGCAGAATATTTTTTTTTCTATCTTTGCGACCGTTTGATTTCATGAAATATAAAGTTCAGTTAAGATTCGAAATGACTTTAAAATAAAAAATTATAAATAATTACGATAATATTTAATTGAATTGTTTGTTTAATTCCGATAAGGATGAATCTGAGGAGAGTGAAAATTTTAATGATAACTAAAATAGAAGTAATAGTATAGATTTAAGTAATATAAATTTAGGAAAACATGAATGTTGATCAACATATCCTTAGCCCTGAAAATCTGAAAAAACTTGAATATTTAAATAATTCTAAAGTTTTACAGATTGTCGAAGAATATACAAATTTGTTTAAACCTGCTAAAGTGACTGTGATTACAGATTCACAGGATGATATCGATTATGTTCGAAGGAAGGCTATTGATTATGGAGAGGAACGTAAGCTTGCGATGGAGGGTCATACCATTCATTTTGACAGTTATTATGATCAGGGAAGGGATAAAGCTAATACACTTGTTCTGGTTACTCCTGAGATGAAGATGAGTAAGGTAATCGACACGAAACCGAGGGAAGAGGGTATAAAAGAAATCTATGAAGTGATGAAAGGAGCTATGGCAGGGAAAGAAGCCCTGGTAAGATTTTTTAGTCTTGGGCCACTTAATTCAAAATTTTCTATTTGTGCCCTTCAAATTACCGATTCATTCTATGTTGGTCATAGTGAGGATATACTTTACCGTTCGGGTTATGAAGAATTTAAAAAACTTAATGGATCTGAAGATTTCTTTTATTTAGTACATTCGGCTGGTGAATTAGATGAAAGAGGGAACACGAAACATATCGATAAAAGACGAATCTTCATGGATATGAAAGAAAACAGGGTGCTTACGGTTAATAATCAATATGCCGGCAATAGCTTAGGATTAAAAAAGCTGGCGTTGCGTCTTGCAATTTACAAAGCAAATAATGAAGACTGGCTTACAGAGCATATGTTTATTATGGGTATTAGACCTGAAGGGAAAAACAGGATATCATACTTTACCGGTGCATTTCCTAGCGCTTGTGGTAAAACATCGACAGCTATGGTTCCGGGACAAACAATAGTTGGCGATGATATTGCTTACATGAGAGTATGGGACGACGGAACGTGTCATGCTGTTAATATAGAACAGGGAATTTTTGGTATTATAACCGATGTAAATCCTATTGACGATCCTTTTATATATGAAGTTCTCACTACTCCGAGGGAATTAATATTTTCTAATGTATTAATAAATAAAGGCAAGGCATACTGGTTAAATATGGGCCAGGAACTTCCCGGTGACGGTATGAACCATTTTAGCGATAACTGGAAATTTGGTGATAAGGATAAAAATGGTAAGGTTGTTGAACATGCGCACAAAAATGCCAGATACACTGTAAGGATAAATGAACTATCAAATGTTGATCCAAATCTTCATAATCCGAATGGTGTACCTATAAGTGGTGTAATATATGGTGGCCGTGATTCCGACACGTCAGTACCGGTCTTCCAGAGTATAAGCTGGGAACATGGAGTATATGTTGGTGCTACAATCGAATCCGAAACCACTGCGGCCACTCTCGGAAAAGAAGGTGTCAGAGCATTTAGCCCTATGGCTAATTTAGATTTCCTTGTAGTGCAATTAGGAAAATATATAGATAATCACATAAAATTTGGGAAAAAGCTTAAAAAAATTCCGTTGGTTTTTGCCACTAATTATTTTATTAAAGATAATGGTGAATTTCTTTCTGAAAAAGTTGATAAGAAAGTATGGTTGCTATGGATGGAAGGAAGAGTAAATGAAGAATATGATGCTATTGAAACGCCGATAGGTTTTATACCAAAATATGAAGATCTAAAATTACTTTTTAAGCAGATATTCAATAGGGACTATACAAAAGAACTTTATGAAAAACAGTTTTCTATAAGAGTAGAGAAATTTCTGGAGAAAATCGGCAGAATGGAAAAAATATATGCTGATGAAGAGGATATCCCACAAGTCTTTCTCGATATAATGAAAGATCAAAAAGAGAAACTCCTTGTTTTTAGGAAAAAACACGGGAGAGACGTAGTAAGTCCTTTCCGGATATGATATAATATACGCTTTCAAATGTACAATTTTCAGGATGTAAATTTTCAGGTATAAT
>CAYUAV010000027.1:0-2911 GCA_964442665.1 uncultured Bacteroidales bacterium | reverse complement strand
GAAGCTGCAACGATCTTTATTTATGCCGGGAAATATTGTAATTAAGTTACTGAATTAGAATTGTTTAGTTTATTCTGTATTGAATTTGTGACAATAATTTTTTATAATTAATTATTTCCTCTAAATTTGTACCGCTTTAACAATGAGTTCTTTGACTATGTCATTGATAATCAAGATTTTTCTTATTGTATTAGCCTACTTTATCGGTTCTATTCCCTCATCAGTCTGGATTGGTAAAAGTTTTTATGGTGTTGATATTAGAGACCATGGGAGTGGAAATGCCGGTTTTACGAATACAGTCCGGGTACTTGGATGGAAAGCGGGTTTGCCTGTTTTCCTCATTGATATTTTAAAAGGTTATCTGGCTGTAACCACGGTGAGGTTATTTCATGTTTATATCCCCGGAACTGAAGATTTCGTGAACTTTCAGTTGATTCTGGGAGCATGTGCCGTAATTGGACATATTTTCCCGGTTTATGTTGGCTTTAAAGGAGGTAAAGGTGTCGCTACCTTATTAGGTCTGTTGTTAGCCATACAACCGCATCCCACATTGATTTGTATCGGAATTTTTGTAGTTTTCTTCCTGACAACCCGTTACGTTTCGTTAAGCTCGATGATAGCAGGCATATCATTCCCGATTCTTATCATATTTGTTTTTAAAACAACCATTTCATCTCTGGTTATCTTCTCCATGATCGTTTCCATTCTTCTGCTGCTGACACATCAGAAAAATATTGAACGGCTTCTCAACCGCGAAGAATCGCGGGCAAGGATAGTTCGCCGGCGCAACAAAGAATAAATTCCGGTTATTTTTCTTTCGAAGGATAAAAATGCACATCCCGTTGGGGGAAAGGAATTCTGACATCCTTCTCGCGGAATGCCGCATCGATCATAAAACGGAGATCACTTTTTACATCATCTACCCTGAAAGTTTCGTTGGTATAGAATAATAGCTGGAAATTTAGTGAAGAATCGCTGAAATCAGTAAAACGAACCAGGGGTGCTGGATTATTTACAATGGATTTATGCTTTGTTGCACAATTAAGCAGTATTTCTTTTACGAGCAACACATCGGAGCCATAGGCTACACCAACTTCGACCTTGAAGCGTGTCTTCTTTTCCAGATGACTCCAGTTGATAACCACATCGTTAATTAATTTTGAATTTGGAACGATGAGTATGATGTTGTCGCGGGTTTCCAATTTTGACGTTCGCATATTAATTTCTTTTACCCTGCCTACCTCTCCCGACTGCGTTTGTACAATATCACCGACTTTCAGTGTTCCTTCTATTATAAGAGTAATTCCGGATATGAAATCCTGAAAAATCTGTTGTAACCCCAGTCCTAAACCAACTAACAGGGCAGCTGAACTTGCCAGTAAAATGGTAATTTTAATACCGATAGTATCAAGCGATAAAATTATAGCAAGCGTCCATAAAAGATAATTTATCATGAGAAAAACGGCACGACTTGTTCCAATATTGATACGTTCGCGTTGTTCCTGCCGCATTAAAATCCTTCGTATGACACGCAGAAAAATCCAGACTGAGATAAGGATTATTATGGTGATAAGCAGATGGTATACGGAAAGTGAATATTTGTCAGTATGAATGAGTTCGTAACCAAATGTTTTTTTAAGATCCATAGTTTCCGCGTTTTCTACTCAAAATGTTTTTTAAGAATATTCCATAGTTCCTGTTCTCCGACTCCCGAAATGAGTTCTCCGTGATCGGCGATAGAAATTTCACCGCGTTCTTCCGAAATTATAATGACAAATGCATCTGTATTCGCGCTGATCCCCAGACCTGCCCTGTGCCGCATACCGTAATAGCTGGGAAGTTCGGTTTTATTTGAGAACGGAAGAACACTCCTGGCCGACACGATCAGATCGTTTTCGATAATTACGGCTCCATCGTGCAATGGACCGTTTTTCATAAAAATTGATTCCAGCAATCGGCCTGAGGTTTTTGCATGTAACACATCTCCTGTTTCAGCATATAATTTTAACGACGATTTACGTTCAATTACGATGAGGGCTCCGGTGTAGGTAGTAGCCATATTGATGCATGCCCTGTGGATTGCAGCAATTTGAACTTTTTCGATAAGGGTATCATCACGGCGTAAAATATTCTGAAGTGAAAATTTACGGTTCGGGAAATATTTGCTCCCGACAAAAATCAGGAAGCGGCGTATTTCTTGCTGAAAAAGTATGATGAGTGCTATTGCTCCTCCTCCGATTACTCCTCCCAGGATAGTTGAAAGAAGTTTCATTTTCAGCATATTCACTATTACATATAAAAGCCAGATACCGATTACAGCAATAAAAATATTGAACGCCACCGTACCCCTGATGAGAACATACACCTGGTACATCAGGAATGCAACCAGAAGTATATCAATTACGTCAATTATCCGAACCTGGATGAATAAACTCAGCATGGCTTGCTAATTTGGGTCTAAAGATAATCATTCCCTTAGTTGGGAGGTATATTTCCCGCCCTCCTCGATGGTTTTTTGAAATAATTCAATGACCTGTTTCGCTTCCTTAACATCATGAACACGTAGTATATCGGCACCCCGTTCAAGAGCCAGCATATGCAATGCCGTAGTACCATTCAGGGCTTCTTCCGGAGTAATATCAAGTGATCGGTAAATCATTGATTTTCGGCTCAATCCGACCATGACAGGGAGATTTAACATTCGGAAAACCTCCAGATGATATAAAATCTGAAAATTTTGTTCACGGGTTTTACTAAAACCAAAACCCGGATCGATTATTATATCATGGATCCCTCTTTCAGTCAGTAAACCGGTTTGCCGGCTAAAGAATTCGAGAATTTCACTTAGTAAATCGTTATAATCAGTTTTGTTTTGCATAGTTGCCGGCGTGCCGCGCATATGCATGATAAT
>CAYUAV010000026.1:0-14643 GCA_964442665.1 uncultured Bacteroidales bacterium | reverse complement strand
GAACCCCTGTTACCAGGATGAAAACCTGGCGTCCTAGCCCCTAGACGAACGGACCGTTTTATAAAATATAAAAGAACTTATTTCTGTTAAAACCGACCGCCCTGATACCTGCTATTCTCAACTTAGCTTCTGCGAAGAAAAGGACGGATCAATGGATAACCCTGTGTTTTGGGTGTGCAAATGTAGACTTTTTTTCATAAATAACAAATACGCCCAATAACATTTTAAATTATCCCACCCGGATATTTTCCGGCATAAATAGGGATTCTATAATGTTTACAGGAAAAGTGTATGGGGCAAAAAACCGAATTTACATTCTGCTAACCAGGTTCCATTGTTCCAGGGTATTTATCGTCATTTTCACATACCGCCTGGTATCGGTTTTCGTTAAAAAATATTTTTTTGCCAGGTTTTTAATGATCATATCAAGATCGACACCTCGATATAACAACAGAATTACATCGGCATTAAAATCGGTAAAACGATATTCTTCTTTTGGGCCTGAAGGATTTTGCACGAATAAACTCACATTACCATCCGAAGTGCGTTTAATCTTTATATCATCTTTTATTTTAACGGATTCGTTTAGGACAGATGCATGCATTGTCTGCACTGAAGCAATAATTAAAACCAATACTATCAGAAGCCGATACGCATGATTTCTTAGTTCTACGGGTATAAGGATCTTCATATCTTTTTTTAGGTTTGATATAATAACCTAACAACCCGCTAATCATTTTGTTTAAAAATGATCCCCGGATAATGCTGACTGCTGTAATCTATTCCTGATAAAATCAGCGTTTGCTTCCTAGTTGCGGATAATAATATCCCAGAGTTCCAGGGTGTTCAAGGTCATTTTAACATGCCTGCGGCTGGCCTTTTTCGATAATCCATATTTCCTGGCCATACGGTCGGTAATCTGAACCAGGTCAAGTCTCCTGTAAACCAGCAGGAGAACATCGGCATTGAACTCTCTGAAAGTGTATTCGATCTTATCGCCTTTATCTGTTACGGTATACACGGTAACATTACCGCTGTAACTTTTTAACCGGTATTCAGGATTAAACCGGATACCACCTTTATCGGTATTACCCAGTGAATCGGACGAATAAAACGTAAAAATTACGAGGAAGCAAAAAGTGGAAATCAGCCCAACACCCTTCAAGGGTTTAATCGGTTGCATCAGAATTTTGTTTTAGGGTTTGAGTTTGAAAATTACAAATTTATTTTCAGGAATGCAAAATAGTAATGAATTGTTAATTAGATGAGTATGGTTTTAGACATACATTGAGCCAGCTATCTCTGTCAGGGATTTAGCTATAAAATTTGTTCAATTCCATCGGATATCAAGCCGGGTTACCGTATCGCCCTTTGCTATAGATTTCGGGAAATTAATTTTAACTTCTTTTGCTCCTGAAATTTCAAGGGCCTTTTCAATCCATCCTCCAATGCGATATTCGATCACAATATCACTTTCTGTCATATTTGAAATTTCGAGTAAAACACTTGTATCCGTTTTATCCAGCACATTCATCTGACAGGGTTGATAGTAGGTCGCAAATATTCTTGATGCTCTCTGTATAATATATCCGGGAGACGAAGCTTTTACAAAAATCTTATAAATGCCGGTAAGCGCTTTCTGTGCACTGAACTTACCTGCCTCCCATGCCCCTTTTTCGTAATCGCCCTTTAAGAATAACTCAATTGCCTTTCTTGTGGGCTCCACACCTGCCTTCCTGATAGGGTACCATTTTGAAGCATCGATTGCGCCTGCATATATTTTCCGGGCTTCCTCCGACAATGTTCCTAACCAATCATTGTATTTTTCGGGATGATTGATTTTAACATAATCACGGATAGCGATAACAGCTGTTCCTTTAATATCCATTTTATTTTTATTTTAAAAAATATGAGTTTTTATTAAATGTAATGATTTACATTTAATTTGAAAAGTAATTTTCGGAATAACGAATTCAATAGTTTACTGGAACTTCAGCCCACTGAAATTACCGGAACTCATCAGTAAAAGCACCGAATTATCCCTTTCAACATGACTTACATATTTTTCAAGTTCCGGCCGTTCAGTTATAACATGAACATGCTGGTTATGAAAACACTCCCTGACGAATTTTACCGGAAGGTTTTCGAGTTTTTTATGTTCGAGCACATGTTGATCGTAATATACTACCGCCTCATCCGCCAGGTTCAGGGTACCTTCATATTGCGGTAAAAAATTTTTATTTAAACTGCTGAATGTGTGGAGCTCAAGTATCGCATATAGCCTGCGATCAGGAAATTTTTGTCTGACAGCCTGCATTGTTGCCATAACTTTGGACGGAGAATGGGCAAAATCAAGAAAACTTATAAAAGATTCTGTTTGTTGCAACACCTGGAGTCGTTTCGAAGTGCCCGGAAATGTCGAAATTCCCTCATAGAACTGAGTATCGGAAAGTCCTAAAATAGTGCATATTGTTTTAGCTCCGTTTAGATTTTGCAGGTTATGCCGACCGAAAATTCTCACGGGTATTTCTTTGCCATCAGGAGTATTCAGAAAGATTTGTCCGTTTTTTTCGCTGTGAGAGTGCCCGGCATAGGGATGTAGCCTGACCCCGCTTTGAGCATATTTAACCAGTCGCTTTAATGAATCATCATCATAAAAGTAGACCAGGTGCCCATTGGCAGGTACCATTTTAACCAGTGTTTTAAATGGATTCACATATTTTTCAAAAGTGGGAAAAACGTTGATATGATCCCATGCAATACCGCTGATCAAAGCAATATCAGGCTTGTAGTGTATAAATTTGGGCCTGGGATCAAGCGGCGATGAAAGGTATTCATCGCCCTCAAATACGGCAATTTCAGCTTCATCGCTCAACGATACCATGTTTTCAAAACCCTCCAGCTTCGATCCGACCATAAAATCGGCTGTAAGGTTATTATGCCTCAAAACATGAATTATCATGGCTGTGATGGTAGTTTTACCATGACTCCCGGCAACAACAACTCTTCTTTTGTTCTTTGTCTGTTCGAAAAGATATTCCGGATAGGAATAAATTTTTAGTGCCAATTTCTTTGCCCTGAGTAATTCCGGATTATCAGGCTTCGCATGCATCCCGAGAATGACAGCATCAATATCTGATGAAATTCTTGATTCGAACCAACCGGGTTCCGGAGGGAGTAAATCGTGTTCTTTCAAATGTCCCATCGAAGGTTCAACTATTTCATCATCGGAACCCGTGACATGGTATCCCTTATTTTTGAGGGTAATAGCCAGGTTATGCATGGCTGCGCCTCCGATAGCAATAAAGTGGATCCTTTTCAATGTAATTTCTGAATTTCGTTATTATCAAAATTATGTATTCTATCAGTTCCCCGGATAAAATTTATGAATAAGTTCATTCCCCTTGATTACAAGTTATCGATTAATAATTGTACGTTTGACTATAACTTATTTATTTTGTATATTTTTCAGTAAATTGATTACAGAATGACAAAAGATATAATTGAACCCTTATCAGTTGATTGTGTTATTTTCGGATTTGAAGATGCCCTCTTAAAAGTTCTGCTGTATAAACGTAAAATTGAACCCTGCTTTGGTATGTGGGCTCTGCCGGGGGGGTTTATACGTTACGATGAGAATATCGACGAAGCCTCGGCCCGGATCCTGCAGGAAAGAACCGGCGTAAAAGGTGTATTCATGGAACAACTGGGAGCTTTTGGCGAAGTCGACCGTTTCCCGGTTCGCCGTGTTATCACAGTAGTATATTACGCATTGATCAAGCCCGGACAATATCAGATAAATCCGGGACCCGATGCCAGTGATGCCCGCTGGTTCGAAGTCAATTCACTGCCCGAAACACCTTTCGATCACCCGAAAATAATAGAACGGGCATTGGCACGACTTCGCCGTCAAATCAAATCTAAGCCCATTGGCTTTAACCTGTTACCGGATAAATTTCCGCTACTGGCCTTACAGGCTCTTTACGAAGCCATATATGGCATTGCTTTCGACAAACCCAATTTTCGAAGGAAGATTATGAAAATGAACCTGTTAATCCCCCTTGATGAAAAACAAACGGGCGTTGCCCACCGTTCGGCACGATTATACAAGTTCGATAAAAACCGTTACGCCAGTCTTACTGAAAAAGGATTCATTTTTGAAATTTAATTTTCTGATCGGGTATGAGGATATACAAAATAGAGACAGGCAATTTTAAACTCGATGGTGGTGCCATGTTTGGAGTAGTTCCTAAAAGTATGTGGAATAAAGTATATCCGGCTGACGAGAATAATCTCTGCAACCTGGCCATGCGGTGTATGCTTATCGAAACCGAAGATCGGAAAATACTTATCGATACAGGAATAGGCAACAAACAAAGTGATAAATTCTTCAGCTATTATTACCTTAATGGTGACGGTTCGCTTGAAAAATCCTTACAATCGCTAACCATAAAACCTGAAGAAATTACCGATGTGATTCTCACCCACCTGCATTTTGATCATTGCGGAGGAGCTGTGAAAACAACAGAAGACGGGAAACCTGTACTCACATTCCCGAATGCGGATTATTGGATCAGTCAACAGCAATGGGAGTGGGCCATGAACCCCAATCAAAGGGAAAAAGCTTCATTCCTTCCGGAAAATTATGAACTACTCAAGGCTAAGGGGAAACTCCGTTTTGTCAGTAAAGAAGGACTCTTTACTGAGAAAATTTATCTCCGCTTTTATCATGGTCACTCCCACGGACTTATCGTTCCCTATATTCAATATAAAGGTCATACGCTGGTTTTCATGGCCGATTTAATTCCCACCGCGGCACATATCCCTGAATCGTGGGTATGTGGTTTCGACATTGAGCCGCTGCTTTCGATGGAAGAGAGCAAAAAATTCCTCACAGAAGCATTAAATCATCAATACATCCTTTTTTTCGAACATGATATTGATATTGAGTGCTGCACACTGAAAGATACCGAGAAGGGCATCAGGATGGACTGGAATTTCACTTTTGCGGAAATTCCGGAAAATTTTCATTAAAGGATTTCAGCGAGTAATTCCCTCCAGAAAGGTTCGAAAAATACCAGGAAAAGTACAACCGAAATGGCAATATCAGGAATAACGGTATAGCGTAATTCGCCGTATAGAGGTTTCCGGCTGAACCACAGAAAAAAAATCCTCAAACATAACTGGATAACAAAAAAAATGAAGATCCTTATACTGAAAGGATTATAGCTTAAAGCTTCGTTAAACCGGAACCGTACTATTGAAGAAAAACCTCGCGACAGTCCGGTGCTGAGCGAGTAACCTCCGGTGAAAAATCTATCGGCAGAATGAATGGAATAATTATTCTTTTCAGGTGAAAAAATTGCTGAATAAACAAAAATAAGCAAGATCAAACCTATCAGGATAGTGTTTATAATTTGATAGGGATTTGCTAAAAAATACTTTTTAAAATTTTTCACATCATTTTGTGTCGACAGTATCCTTAAGTTCATCGACGAATCCGCGAAGGGCCTTCCCTGTGGCTTTTCCTAACCGGCGAGCCTTTTCTTCATCAGAAAGATTTTCAAAGGCTTTCTCAATCTCTTTTCCGGAATCTTCCAATTCGCTTTCCAGCTCATCGAGATTATTCTCCAGATCCTTAAGATCCTGATCCAAATCCTGATCTTCTTCGTCCTTAAATCCCTCTTCGAAGGCATTTTCAAACGAATTTTCAAAATCATCGGAATTATCTTTAATAATATCTATTTTGTTTTTCCAGCTGTCGAACAGATCAACCGATCTGGAAGCAGAGTGTGTAAGCCGGATCAGGGCAAAACTTGTACCTAGAATGGAGATAATTAGCGCAGCAATGATAAGACCTGTCTGGGCATTTGCCTGTCTGGCCTGAGAATAGCCGACAGCACTTAATGTTATCCCTAATATTCCCATCACCAATGCAAGAATAAAGGTGCATCCCATAATTCCGAACGGAATGGAAATAATTCCGAGAACAAGTCCGGCAATTCCCAAACCCATGCCTGCTGAAGGATTATTTGTTTCGTTCATAATTAAAATAGATTAATAGTACGTCTCACCCGATTACTCAAATTTAATACTTTCTGTCCTGAAATGGTTCCGGAAATGCAATAAAAGTTCCTCATATTTAGATCAATCGAGAATATAACTATATGTAAGACGTATTACCGGCGGTTTTTAATACAGATGAATACAAATTTCATTATTCCTGTTATGGTATCTGATCGTATTTGTCATGAATAAAAATAGAAAAAAGGGAAGCGGTTTGCCTGCCTCCCTTTTTTCGTTCCCTTGATTATATCAGCTGTAAGTGATTATCCGCATTTTGATGAACCGCAATTGGTACAAAGCAAACATCCCTCCTGGTACACGATATTTTCGGAACCGCATTCCTGGCATTTCGCTCCCTTTTTAACTTTGGTACCATTGGGTATATAGCGTTTCAGCGCCCTCTCAACTCCGTTTTTCCATGTGTTGATATTATCGCTGTCAAGCCGCAGTGAGGATACAAGCCTGACAATATCCGGAATAGGCATCCCGTGCCTTAATACGCTCGAAATTAACTTGGCATAGTTCCAGAATTCCTTGTCGAACATATGTGATAGGCCGCCCAGCGTATTTTTATATCCATATTTATCGATATATTGAAAATCGTATCGGGAAACCCCGTTTTCATCACGATTTTTAATTATTATACCCTTGGTGATCGATTTCGGTATCGGAAACATTTCCTCATCGGCCAATCCTGTGAAAATTTCATAAGGCCGGTTATTTTTTAATCCGACGAAAGCAATCCACTTTTCATCATTATTGTTAAAGCGTATTATTTCGGCATCAAGCACCTTGGGCCGTTTAAAGGATTGTTCATCGTCCAGCTGAACAGTACCTTCTTCGGTCTTTTCCTTACTTATCAAAACACCCGAGCGTGACCCTTCGCGGTATACCGTAACGCCTTTGCATCCGCTCTCCCACGCAGTAACATACAACTTGCCCACCATTTCTTCCGATACATCTTTTGGAAGATTAATAGTTACACTGATGGAATGATCGACCCATTTCTGAACTTCACCCTGCATTTTTACTTTGCTCAGCCAGTCCACATCGTTTGAAGTTGCCTTGTAGTAAGGTGATTTTTCAATGATAGTATTTAGCTGTTCATCGTTGTATTCTTTAACTTCTTCAGGATTGTAACCATTTGTTTCAAGCCATGTCACAAACTGGAGATGAAATACATTATATTCTTCCCAGGCATCTCCAACTTCATCAACAAAAGCCACCTGTGAACTGGAATCGTTAGGATTTACTTTTCTCCTTCTCTTATATACGGGTAAAAAAACAGGTTCAATTCCCGAAGTAGTCTGAGTCATCAGACTGGTTGTGCCTGTGGGTGCTATGGTAAGCAATGCAATATTGCGCCTTCCATATCTGAGCATATCCCTGTAAAAATCTTCATCTTCATCACGAAGCCGCTGGATGAACGGATTGCTTTTTTCCAGGTGTGAATCGTAGAGGGCAAACGGACCACGGTCTTTTGCCAGGTACACTGATGAACGGTAGGCCTCTAGCGCCAGTGTTTTGTGCACCTCAATAGAAAAATCGGTTGCATCTTCAGTACCATAGCGCAAACCCAGTGCTGCATGCATATCGCCTTCGGCAGTAATCCCAATGCCGGTACGCCGCCCTTCTTCAGCCTTGATTCTGATATTTTCCCAAAGTTTCTTTTCGACTCTTTTTATATCCGGATCTTCCGGGTCGCTATTTATCTTATCATGGATCGCATTAATTTTTTCCAGTTCAAGATCGATTATATCATCCATTAAGCGCTGAGCGGTGTGAACATGGTTCCTGAATAATGGAAAATTGAATTTGGCATTTTCGGTGAAAGGATCATCGACATAACTGTAAAGATTTATAGCCAACAATCGGCATGAGTCATAAGGGCAAAGTGGAATTTCTCCGCACGGATTTGTCGACACGGTCTTATATCCCTGATCGGCATAACAATCGGGAACCGATTCATTCACAATCGTATCCCAGAAAAGTATACCGGGTTCCGCCGATTTCCATGCATTATGGACAATTTTTTCCCAAAGTTTCCGCGCATCAATTTCCTTGGTAAATTTTGCGTCGGGTGAATCAACAGGAAATCTCTGAATATAGGGCGTATCGTTTACTACAGCTTTCATGAAATCATGATCGATACGTACGGAAACATTAGCTCCCGTAATTTTACCGGGTGTGAGCTTGGCATCAATAAAAGCTTCTGCATCGGGATGCCTTATGGAAATGCTCAGCATAAGTGCGCCGCGCCGGCCATCCTGTGCAACTTCGCGGGTCGAATTTGAATACCGTTCCATGAAGGGAACAACACCTGTTGATGTCAGGGCACTGTTGAGAACAGGACTGCCTTTGGGCCGGATATGCGATAAATCGTGCCCTACTCCGCCGCGTCGTTTCATTAATTGAACCTGTTCCTGGTCTATTTTCAGAATAGCTCCGTATGAATCGGACGGGCCCTCGTTCCCTATAACAAAACAATTTGACAGGGAAGCAATCTGAAAATCGTTTCCTATGCCTGTCATCGGTCCTCCCTGAGGTACGATATATTTGAAGTCTTTTAGCACCTCGTAAATTTCCTGTTCGCTGATCGGATTTGAATATTTTTTTTCGATACGGGCGAGTTCCCCGGCCAGACGCCTGTGCATATCATCCGGAGTTTTCTCATATAAATTGCCAAACGAATCCTTTAGCGCATATTTATTTATCCAAACCGTTGCGGCTAATTCATCTCCCTTAAAATACTCAATCGAGCTTTTAAGTGCTTTATCGTACGTGTAAGTATTTTTCTCCGTATTGCTTCCTGTTTTTATGCTCTCTGACTTTTGCATTTCACCATCGACTGAGGTCATTTCTTTCATCTTGGTTCCTTCGGATTGCATGGGCAATTAGTTTTAAGGTGTTGTATTACTGAATATTTAAAAATTGAGAGTACTTTCAGGGTTGCTATGCAATTTATTAACACAAACATTCTTCTACAATCCCAGCGTAACTCTAATTTTTAACATTTCTCCGAAGTTATTAACTTTCCGGTATAAAGCTCTGAAAGGCTGATATTTAGAGCATATTGTGATTTTATTATTTATAAAAATGCCCGCAAAATTCCAAGCAAATCGATATATTTTTTATTCATCAGATATTAACAATTCACTTTTCTAATTGTTTTTAATGCTAATTTCCGAATGAAATATCTCACTGTTCTATCGGTATTATGGTAGATGTATTTGTGAAAAGTCCGAATCAAATAAACTTATAGAAGTTCTCAGTAATCTGATTCTGAATAGTTTTTATTTCGATTCAAATTTCAGCCCAATCCTTATAAGATCGTCAGCTTCGTATAATTCCGATTAAAACCCTTCTTTTAATAATCCGGAACACATGGATTTACTTCTCTTAATGATAAAACAGAGGTAAAAATGATCATGGTTATTATCATTACAAAGTTAATAAATTCAATAATTTACTCCTTACGTACCATCGAATGATTCATCAAATAATCATTTGTAATGAATAAACAAAATATCTATCTTCGCCTACCCAAAATACTCCGCCCGGATGGCGGAACAGGTAGACGCGCTGGTCTCAAAAACCAGTGGGCTTTTGCCCTTGCCGGTTCGATTCCGGCTCCGGGTACATAAAAAACAGTATATCCATTAGCATCAGAAATTGTTCTGAATGAGTTACTATGTTTATGCCCTGAAAAGTATCGGGCATAATTTTATTTATGCCGGGATTACCGGTAATCCCGGAAAGCGGTTAGAACAACATAACCGGGGCTATAACCGATCTACAAAGCCCTGTGCTTCTTACAAACTTTTTTACCTCGAAGAACTCCCCGATCACGCTGCTGCCAGATTATAAGAACAAATATTGAATTCCTCTTATGGTGAAATAGTTATACCATGTGTATACGATTCATTAAAAGATGAAGTTGTGTATAATTATTAACTTGAACATACAGCCATTATTAAGTTATTCAATATATTCATGCTTTTAATTGCTTGGAATAAATAATCAGGTAGATTATGGCATAACTTGTAGCAATATTTTATAAATTCATGTTTATGAATCTGCGACCCGCCCTCTTGATAATTTTGTTATATAGTGTATTGTGCTTTGTCCCATCCGCACTAATCGCTCAGCAATTACAATATGAGTTCGATTTTCAGCCGGTAAAACTAAGGGACAGCAATCTTTCGAGTAAAGAAGTTATGTGCCTGCTTCAAGACTCGAGAGGTTTTATCTGGGTTGGTACAAAAGCCGGTTTAAACCTTTTCGACGGGTATTCTTACAGGATCTTTAAACAAAATTCAAAAGACAGCCTGAGCCTCGGTGGAGATTATATTAAATCCGTGTTTGAAGATAATACCAGTAAAATCATTGTAAGTACAAATAATACTGTCGATGTCTACGATCCGACAACGGGACACTTTTCACATGTCGATACAAAGATCGGTGAATCGTTGACTCATAATAGCATTTTTGCAGTTCATACATTTCAGACATCTGATAAGACTATATACTTTGCTTCGGAGGATGAACTTTTTATATACAATCCGTCGTCTGAAATTGCAACGGAATTGGATGTATTGCGGAAAGTAAATTATGATGCCAGAATTTACGGTGAATTTATTTACTATACCGAAGACCCCTCCGGAACAGTCTGGATACCTTATATCAGACAAATTGCAGGTTATAATAATAAAAAAAAAAGTGCCTATTACATAGATTTTGAGAACGATACAAACTTCACGAACGACAAGATTACCAATATCTATTCTCACAGTATAAATAAACTTGGTATTTTTACGACGAAAAATCACTATGTATATGATATCACAACGGGAGAGCTTATCAATGAAATATGCTATAACCTCCCGCCCGGAATAACCGGGTACGATCAACTGCTTGTTTTAAAGCAGGATGAAAACAATGTGGTTTGGTTCACCAGTACACTTGAAAGCAGGTTGATCTTATTTGATCCTGCGACAAAAACTTTCTCAGATAAATTAATTACAAACGAAAGCGGTCAAAGCTATGGTCAGATCCGTGAAATATTTAAAGACCGGCAAAACATCTGGTGGTTAGGAACTCCAAATGATGGCTTGCTTTTTTCCTATTCTGATAATCTGAATACCTTTAAATATATACTATCCTCGGCAGAAGGTCCGAGAAGTCTGAATCATAATTCGGTACGGGCAATAACAAAAGCAATGGACGGCAAACTATGGATAGGAACAGACGGTGGTGGATTGAATGTTTACGATCCGTATAGTAATACCATGAAGGTCTATATGCATGATCCCGATGATTCATCCGGTATTGCAAGTAATTCCATACTAACTATTTACCAGGATTCGTATGGACGAATATTACTTGGCGGATATAATACAGGCCTGGCGGTGTATAATTTTGCCAAAGATAATTTCCGGAATTTTTTGCCCGATCCGTCAGATCCCTCAGGTTTGTCTCATCACGATGTGCGATGTATCACTGAAATCTCTGACGGGCAATATTTGATTGTCTTGAACGGAGGTGATGGAATTGAGTTATTCGATATCTATTCACAACAAATTATACATTTTAATTTCGACCCGCATACTCCCGGAGGTGATATTGTTTCGCATTACCTGTTAACAGCTTACAACGATCCGAATGGTAAAATTTGGCTGGGAGGCTACGGAGGACTTAGCAAATTTGATCCTGTTTCAGGCGAATCGGAAAACTTCGCGACAGATGAAAATGATACGACAACACTGAGCAATTCATGGGTATATTGTATATTACGCGACTCCGATGGCACTCTCTGGGTGGGTACTTCCTATGGCCTGAATAAGCTCAACGAAAAAACGGGAGGTTTCACACATTTCTTCGAAACAAACGGACTCCCTAACAACATCATCTGCGGAATTATTGAAGATGGCCAAAAAAATCTTTGGATAAGTACAAACAAAGGCATCTCACGTTTGAACAAAGAAACCATGGAATTTTCAAATTATGATGCCGGTGATGGATTAAAAGTCGAACAATTTTTGCAGGGATCCTATTATAAGGATGAAAGTGGTATAATGTATTTTGGAGGAAATGGCGGACTTGTTATGTTTAATCCGGAGAATTTCAGGAAAAATGAATTTATACCGCCTGTTTATTTTACCGATTTTCAATTAGCCTATAAATCGGTCGAACCGGGCAAAAAGGGTTCGCCGTTGAAGAAACATATAGCATTTACCCATAAAATACGATTGAATTACAAACAAAACATGCTCACTTTCAACTACGTTGCCCTAAATTATATGAGCCCGCGAAAAAACCAGTACGAAGTCATGATGGAAGGTTTAGATGATGACTGGCAAAAACTAGGAACACGGCGTGAAGCTACATACACAAATCTTAGTCCGGGGCGATATACATTTCATGTAAGAGCATCCAATAATGATGGCGTCTGGAACGAAGAAGGTACAAAAGTTGATATCATTATTACTCCTCCCTGGTGGAAAACCTGGTGGTTCAGGATTATAATACTGGGGATAATTGCCTATCTGATCTACGCTGTTATAAAAATCAGAATGGATACCACAAAGCGGGATAAACAGATTTTACAGGATAAAATAGAAGCTGGTGAAAAAGTGTTGCAGAAACAACGTGATGAAATCGAACAACATAAAAAGGAAATCTTCCAAAAAGAGGAATCTGCCCGGGAAAGCAACTGGTATAACAAAGGTATGACAGAACTCAGCGAGATTATAACGAAGTATAATAATAACCTGAAAATCATGGCTGGCAAACTTATGGCAGGTCTCGTTGAATATCTCGATGCCAATATCGGAGCCTTATATATCCTTAATGATGTTGTAGGTGAGGAAAGTAAGTTTGAGTTACTTGGCAGTTATGCTATTGAAAATCAAAAGCTAAGGAATTCTATCGCTTCCAATGAGGGATACCTCGGAGCCTGCTTCAGGGAAAAGAAAAAAATAGTTGCCGATAATTTACCTGAGAATTATGCTGTTATGGGTTCCGGATTAGGAAAAATAAGCCTCAGACATATGATTATGATACCTTTATTATTGGAAGAAAAACTCAATGGCGTTATTGAACTGGCATCATTACATAAACTTCCGGATTACAAAATCGTACTCCTTGAGAAACTGGCTGAGAGTCTTGCATCATCAATTGAAATTGTTAAGGTTAACGAGCAGATGAAAAGAATGGTTGAACAACTTAATTCACAGACCGAGGAATTTAATGCCCAGAAAGAGGAGATGCTGCAAAATATGGAAGAGATGATGGCGACCCAGAAAGAAATAGAACGAATAAGGAAAAAAGATAAAGACCAGGAACAGGCAATAAACGAACAGAAGAAAAAGTTATCAGGCACAGAATCAGAGTTAAAAAATCTTAAAAAAAAGTACGACGAGCTGCTAAAAAAGTACGAGAAATTAAATAAAGACTAATAAAATAGTATGGATCCGATACGATACTTTACCTGAGTATCGTTTTAATACTTTCTCGGTATATTCCATTATCTTTGCTGCCTATCAACCAAATATTTCCTCAAGTCCTATCAGAGAAAATGAATAAATATGATGTATTAAAACCCTATGGCGAGCGGCAGGATCAATTCGACCGGAGGTATCTGGAAATGGCACGGATATGGGCAAAGAATTCCTATTGTAAACGTCTGCAGGTGGGAGCATTAATTGTAAGAGACAGGATGATTATTTCCGATGGCTATAACGGCACACCCGAGGGATTCGAGAATATATGCGAGGATGAGAATAACAAAACGAAGCCCTATGTACTCCATGCCGAGGCTAATGCCATTACAAAGGTAGCTAAAAGCAATAACAGCAGTGAGGGTGCAACACTCTATATAACCACATCGCCCTGCATGGAATGCGCAAAACTGATCATTCAATCAGGAATAAGACGCGTGGTATTTTGTGATAATTATCGTAGTGAAGAAGGAATAGAATTGTTGAAAAGAGCTAAGATTGAAATACTATATATAGAACTGGAACCATGACAAAATTTAAGAATACATTCCGAACCATTATAACTCCCGTTTTATTCGCAATAGCCATTGTAGCCGGGATATTGATCGGCAGATACTATAAATCGTCACAGCGCGATAACATGTTTTATATCTACCCGCGCACAGATAAACTTACCAATGTAACGAATTATATTACTCAGGAATATGTGGATCCGATCGATAAAAATGCCCTTATCGAAAAAACAATTCCTAAAATCCTGGCTGAACTCGATCCTCATTCTCAATATCTGCCTGCGAGTGAATTAGAAAGTGTCAGCGAACCGCTGGAAGGTAATTTCAGCGGAATTGGAGTACAATTCAATATGCTGAATGATACGTTGGTAATTATCAAGACTATTGCCAATGGTCCTTCTGAAAAGGTTGGTATACTGGCAGGCGACCGGATCCTGATTGTCGATGGCGATACGGTTGCTGGTAAAAATATTCCGAGCGATTCAATAGTAAAAAAATTGAAAGGCCCGAAAGGAACACAGGTACGAGTGGGTATTCTGCGCGATCAGATATCCGATCTTTTGTAT
>CAYUAV010000025.1:0-15258 GCA_964442665.1 uncultured Bacteroidales bacterium | reverse complement strand
TAAGACGCCTTCCTAAACCAATGGAAGCCCCAAGCGTACGGAAAAAAGGATCATTCTCATCGAATGAATTATAATCAGTATAGCTGGTGGTATATCTCGATTTTGAATAGTACAGCGATACCGAGAATGAGTTGGGTTTTTTACCTCCGAACCAGGGTTCGATAAAACTTATGTTATAGCCGTGATATCTTTTACCTGATGCCTGCGCTTTTATCTGAAGTGTCTGGCCGTCGCCGCTGGGTACAGGTCGCCATGCTTTTTTATCGAAAAATCGGTTCATCGAGAAATTGGAAAAACGTATACCAATGGTTCCCATAAATCCATAATAACCTCCCCAGCCTCCCGAAAGCTCCAGTTGGTCATTAGCTCTTTCTTCCAGCGAATATTCAATATCGACAGTGCCATCGGCGGCATGAGGTATAGGATTTGGTGAAATGGTTTCAGGATTAAAATGCCCCAATGTAGCCAGCTCACGGACCGAACGGATTATATCCGATCGGGAAAACAGTTCACCCGGGCGCGTATAGAGTTCCCGTCTTACAACATGTTCGTTGGTCTTGGTATTGCCTGAAATAATAATTTCATTGAGTGTCGCCTGCTTACCTTCATAAATACGCATTTCAAGATCGACTGAGTCATTTTCGATTTTTGCTTCAACCGGATTTATATTGAAGAATAAATAGCCGTTATCCATGTATAACGAGGTTATTGCATCCTCGTCGGTTGTAAGTCTCTCATTCAGTAATTTCTGATCGTACAAATCGCCGGGTTTCATACCCAATACAAGTCCGAGATATTCCGAAGTATACTTTGTATTGCCTACCCATCTGATACTTCGAATATAATACGGGTCGCCTTCGAATAGTTCCAGTTTGATCTTAACACGTTTAGAATTCACCGGAATTACTTCTTCCGAGATAATCTTAGCATCGCGGTAGCCACGTTCATTATAGAATTCAATCAGTTTCTTCAAATCGGCTTTATAATCTTCCTCAATAAGCTTGGAGCCTTTGAATATGTTCCAGTCGAGTTGCTTTGTTTTCTTCATTACACGCCTAAGTCGGCTGTCCTTAAAATCTTTATTCCCGTCAATAATAATCTCGCCTATTTTAACGCGGTTACCTTTGTTTACTCTGATATACAGGTTTACCATATTGGCATTTGCCGTATCATCTTCCATTTTCAAATCGACACCCACATTCAGAAATCCCTTATCACGAAAATGCCTTTTAATGATTATAGAAGTATTATTAAGAATATCTTCTGTAATCTGTGTCCCCCGTTTTATGTTTATCTTCTCTTCAATATCACCCTTCTCGGTCTTGTTTATCCCTGAAATTATCAATTGATTCAACCGGGGCTGTTCGCGTAATTGTATTTCGAGATAAGCTTTGTTGTCTTCAATTTTAGTTACCAGAATTTTGACATCGGAAAATAACCCATGTTTCCAATATTTATTAACTGCTTCAGAAATTTCGGGCCCCGGTATTTTTATTTTCATACCCTTACTCAAACCCGATATCGTTACAAGATGCCCCGGTTGCAGAAATCGAACCCCGGTAACCTGAATATCGGCTATCACATATTCACGTGCCCGTGTATAATCCATTAATTCATAATGAGTGGAATCGGAAATGGATTGAGCTGAAATATCCGTGCCGATTGATACTATAATAAGTAATAAAACTTTAAATTTTCGCATTCCGGCTTTAACTATTTACTTTTACATTAGTTGTAATCTGTTCACTGATCTTTCCAAATCGTCGTTCACGACATTGATAATCGGCAATTGCCTTATAAAAATGCTCACGCCTGAAATCGGGCCAAAGGGTTGGGGTAAAATATAATTCGGTATATGCAATTTGCCAGAGCAAATAATTACTGACCCTGTATTCACCACTTGTACGTATGAGTAGCTCGGGATCGGGAATTCCGGCAGTATTTAAATAGGATTCAAAAACTTTGTCTGTTATATGTTCAATATCGATTTTTCCATCCTTTACATCCCTCGCTATTTTTATTACTGTTTCCAGAATTTCCCAGCGTGAACTATAGCTGAGGGCGACAACAAGATTCAAACCTGTATTATTTTTTGTTTTTTCAATAGCTTCCAACAGGTTAACAGCCACCTGCTCGGGTAATGAATCAAAATCGCCTATCGTTCTGAGCTTAACATTATTATCGAGCAATGTTTTAGTTTCGTTATTTATGGTCGCTACGAGGAGTGACATTAATGCATCGATTTCAGTCCGGGGTCTGTTCCAATTTTCAGTCGAGAATGCATACAGGGTCAGATACTCAATACCCAATTCTCCGGCTGCCTCAACTGTTTCCCGAACTGCAGTAATGGCATTTCGGTGACCGTAGATCCTCGGATTACCTTTCTTCTTGGCCCAACGTCCATTCCCGTCCATAATTACAGCCACATGCCGGGGTAATCTCTTCAAATCAAGCTGCTCCTTTGAAATCATGATTTACTATTGTAAACTATTTATATACCGGACAATCCGCTGCAAATTTAACAAACTTATAACTAATAAAAAGTCCAATAAAAGAATACCAGTCATTATTATTTACTAAAGTATGATCCAGTACATTTGGGACATCATCGATATCGTCAACAAATGTTTTTCTGAGACTCCATTCTGCACCTGTGCTTAACCTGTCGGTTAAATTTATCTTGAATCCTATGCTGAACGGAATGATCAATGAATTGCTGCTTCCGAGGAATAAAGCATAGCCCAGTCCACCTGCAATATATACTGAATTAACTAATCTATCTTCGCCTGTCATATAAGGCATAAAGTTAAATTCGACCTGACTGCAGAAATCCATTACAGTATTTGTGAAAGTTACCGGGGACCGGTCAGTCAAGTTTCTATCCGGAAAATCGTTATCACTCCCTTTTAATCCGGCATATACTCCGCTGATTCTTACGGCATATCGTTTATTAATATTCATTCTGAAAAAACCTCCAAATGCAGGAGAGGGACTATAGAACTGACGTGTAGGATTTATCTCACCATTATAGTATGCCACTCCGCCCAACAAACCATAATCGGTCTGGCGTTGAGCATGGATACCAGGTGTGAGTAATGTGAAAAAGAAAACTAAAAATAATGTGTATTTTTTCATCCGTAAATAACTTTTAAATCATTGATAAGCGAAATTTAAAAATTAACAACGGATGAAACCTTTCCTCCGTCGCTGTTACATTAAAAATATTTTCATTTTTCTTAATGAAAAATGAAGAAATCATTTTTAATGTTCGTTTCATGCTGAAAGTATTATACACATATGGAAACGAAAATAAATTCTTTTTTAGCGCACAAGATGAAAATTTTTCTTAAAAAAACATAAAAGAAGTGCAATAAAACCATTGGAAGATATTATTCGAGAGCTTCTCTCTTCGAACGGGGTTTGTTCCTGTTACCCGATGATCGACCCCTGCCTTTCACAGCTCTGTATTCTTTATCGAGGAATATAGGCAGGCCTCTGCGGGTTGTTTCCAGACGATAACCTACGGAGATTTGAAGAAAATAATACACATCGTTATGTTTTGAATCCCGGGTTTGTTTATATCCTTCGATATAATCGCTAAATGCAATTCTGTAACCCAATTCAGCGTTCAATAGCCATCGATCGTCAATTATATATTTTAAACCTAATCCAAAAGGAACTACCGCTGCAATATTATTCTTTCGTACATCATCTACTTCGGATGTTTGTTCAGGATCCAGATATACATTTGCCCGGGAATATACCGCTCCCACACCCGCAAAGCCATAAGCTCCAAAGGACATATAGTTATTCAACATGCCCCTGCGATTAAACATGGCCGCCGACTTATACTTTCTTTCCTCACCAATAAAGTAGTATTCCCCCTGTACGGAGAGTTCACCTAAAATAGTTTTGTAGTACCGGTTGCGGTCGTTCCTTGAATTCGCATCGGAACCATTGGCAAAGGCCAGTATACCATTAACTTTTAATGCATAAACCGGGTCGAGCCTGTAGCGGACATTTAACGGGAACGCCAATCGAGTTTCATCAATCTTAATATCTCTAAGTCCCAACCAGTTATGATCTTCATTAATTGTACCCCCAATATCACCAAAAACCTGTGTTACGCCAATACCGCCCCCCACTTCGTACCGGCGAAGTTTCCAGCGCTGTCCCATTGCCGGTCTCATGAAGCAAAGCAGCAATGCTAAAACCAGTACTTGCCTGAATGAAAAATTAGCTTTCATGATCACAAAAATAACTTGATAAACCGGCCATAGCATAAATTTACACTTTTTCATTTTAAAAAAAAAACTCTAAAATGTATGCTCTAGTTCCTAATATCAGCCCCCCACATTAACTTACTCCTTAATGTTGCGTAATAATTATTAAACGGGAGTTTTACCATTCTTAACCGGAAAGGCGCCTTTTTTATAATGAATTTATTTTGCTGAATATTCATAACCTCGGTTCGGTTATCGACAGTAACAAGAAAATTTCCGCTTCGCGAAGTCACCTCAAGCCTTATTTCAATCTCGTCGGGGATGACAAGCGGACGTACGGTTAAATTATGTGAGGCAATTGGAGCTATTACAAAGTTGTTGGAACCGGGCAGAACAATAGGCCCTCCTACACTCAAACTGTATGCCGTAGATCCTGTAGGAGTTGAAATGATCAATCCGTCCGTCCAGTAAGTATTCAAATATTCATTATTCAGATACGTATCAACGGTGATCAGGTAGGTATCCTTCTTTTGTATGGTGGCATCATTAAGAGCAAAGTTATAGGATCCAAAAGGATTTGATTCCGATTCGAGGGAGAGCAGGGATCGTTCTTCCATTTTATAATTTCCACTCAGAATTGAGTCCAGTGCTTCTGAGATCTCTTCTTTTGATATGTTGGCTAAAAATCCTAAATGTCCTGAATTCAGCCCAATAACCGGAATGGAAAAATTCTTTAAATAGACAATACTCTCAAGAAATGTTCCATCGCCTCCGATGCTTATTAAAAAGTCAGTATCGTGAGGTGCATTTTGATAACCTTCGAAATACGTGGCTTTATCAAATGAAAAACCTGTATGTTTATTTATAAATTCATTAAAAGGTTTGTAGACAGCCAGTTCAACATGCTTCTCACGAAGATGGGTTAGAAACTCGCAGATAAAAGGATTAAAATCGTTGTTGAACTTCCTGCCAAAGATCGCAATTTTCATTTCATGGAATATTTCTTATATGTTCAGGTATTTAATAAAGGATTCATACCTGTTCTCATACATACTATTCATGTCATTTTCATCCATAAATGAGGCTTTGATAGTATAGTTGTAACGTATGAAAGTCTGTAATATCGAAGTAAGATCCTTGCGGTTTACTTTTATTGTTACTTCCATCTTGGTTGATTCGGCCGGACTGGTAATATATAGACTGAGTATTTTTGCATCGTTTCCCTCGATAATTTGGGCAATCTCCGACATGGAATAATCATTGGCATTCAGATCGAGGATAATAATTCCTCCAGGTTGTTTCAGCGCTGAAACATCGGCAAAATAGTATACCAGATCGCTTAAAGTTATCACACCGAGATATTTGTTTTCGTGATCAAGAACCGGGATAATGGTTAGCTGCAACTCGGAACATAATTCCATTACCTCGTAAATATGCTGATCGAAAGTAACATAAGGACTAAACAAGGAAAGATTATGATTCCCGATCGGTTCTTCAGCCATGTTATGATCGTAAATGTCCTTATCTGAAATCAACCCGAGAAAATCTACATTGTTTACAATCGGCAGATGTGAAATCCGGAATATATCCATCCAGTATAAGGCCTTCTGTCCGCTGTCGGAAGTGCGCAGGGAAGGAATAACATCGGATATCAAATCTTTAGCCAGCATAATCGGTTTTTTAGAAAATACACTATTTTTGTGCCAATCCTTTATGGGAATAGTTCCAAATGACCAGATTAAGTGTAAATATAAACAAAATTGCAACACTAAGGAATGCGAGAGGAGGTGACATTCCGAATGTAGTTGAAGCAGCAGTGCGCTGTCAGGAGTTCGGTGCAGAAGGCATTACAGTACATCCGAGACCTGATGAGCGACATATCAGGCGGCAGGATGTTTACGATATCAAAAAAGTAATCCGAACCGAGTTTAATATCGAAGGTTATCCCTCCTGCAGCTTCATTGACCTGGTTACTGATGTAAAGCCCGATCAGGTTACTCTGGTACCCGATGCTCACGATGCCATAACATCGAACCAGGGATGGAATGCGATCGAATATAAAATTTTCCTGAAGGATATTATAGCTGAATTTCATGCCTTTGGTATTCGTACATCCGTCTTCATGGAAACCGACCTGAAACAAATTGAGGTAATTAAGGAAACCGGGACTGATCGTATCGAATTATATACAGAGCCTTATGCTAAAGACTTTCCTGTAAATAAAGAAAAAGCTGTTGCTCCCTTCCGTCTGGCTGCTGAGAAAGCAAAAGAAATTGGCCTCGGATTAAATGCCGGACATGATCTGAACCTTGAAAATTTAAAATATTTTTATACCCACATACCCTCCCTTCTGGAAGTTTCCATTGGGCATGCACTTATTTCCGATGCTCTGTATTTTGGAATGGAAAAGACAATACAGCTTTATTTACAGCAGCTCAGATAATGGTCCTGTATTATAAAAAAATGGGGGAAGGCTGCCCGCTGATAATACTGCACGGACTTTACGGATCGGGGGATAACTGGTTTTCGTTTGCCCGGGCCCTGAGTCCGCATTTTACGGCATTCCTGATCGATCAGCGCAATCACGGACGTTCACCGCATAGCCCGGAACATAACTACCAGGTTCTGACAAACGATCTGGAGGAATTCATCAATAACCTGAAATTAGATAAGGTTTGTATTATGGGACATTCCATGGGAGGCAAAGTAGCCATGAACTACACACTTCAGTATCCCGATAAGGTTTATAAACTGGTAGTTATCGATATTGCCATGCGTTCGTATTCCGAAAAATTATCCGCTTCGCCTCAGCTGGCCGTTCATAAAAAAATTATTTCGGCACTGCACAATCTGGATATTGAATTTGCCGAAACCCGCGAAGAAATTGATAAACAACTTGCCCGAAATATATCTCAGAAGGCGGTTCGTCAGTTCCTGCTGAAAAATATTAAACGCAACAAAAAAGGAGAATTTTACTGGAGCCTTAACCTTGATGCCCTGAAGAACAATATTTTTTCATTACTTGACAAAATAGATGCTGCAGACAAGAGTTTTAACGGACCTGTACTGGTTATCAGCGGTAAGAATTCAGGTTACATACAAGAGGAAGATCAGAACGATTTCCGGAATGCCTTTCCAAACGTAAATTTTGTCGAATTTCCTTCAGGGCATTGGATTCATTCCGAACAGCCCGCTATGTTAAAGGAAAAATTACTTGATTTCCTTCCAATGGATGGTAAAATTTAACTTTAAATGCCGGAGTTCAATCTGTGACGATCTCGATATTTTCGGGTTTAATAAGGTTCAAACCTTTATAGCATAAAAACAGCTGAACAATTGCCCGGACATCGTGCTGGCAATATTCAACTATACGTTCCAGATTGTTTTCTTCCCAGTAAACACCAGCCACCATACTGCCGTCCATATCATTTTTCGGGCTTGGAATATCGAAGATTGCAGTAAGCAAGTCAAGGGATGTGTAATGTTTAAAATCGCCAAATTTCCATAATTCCATAGTATCGAGATGATATATCTCCCATGGTTTTTTACCTGCATTATCAAGTATTGCCGGAAGTCTTAAGCCATTGATGAGCATTCTCCGGGATATGTAAGGAAAATCAAACTCCTTCCCGTTATGTGCACACAGAAAAAGTGTTCTGTTTGCAGCAAAATTCCTGATCATAGCGGAAAAATCAGTAAGCAGCTTTTTTTCATCTTCACCTGAATAGCTTTTTATCCGCAAGCCTGTTTCAGATTTTCCCTGAACAATTACTCCGACTGAAATACAGATAATTCTTCCAAATTCGGCATAAATACCTGCACGATTATATGCCTCATCAGCCGTTTCATCTTCACTCCTAAAGTAGGAAGATTTCTTATCCCACAATGACTGCATTTTTTCAGACAATTCGCTGAAATATCTCTGCTGGGGAATAGTTTCAATGTCAAGAAATAATATATCGTGAATGTCGATTTCACTTAACATAGTGATCAGGTTTAGGGTTTATAAATATGCTTTTATTTATTTTTACCAAAAATTGGTTTATGCTTACACACATTGTACTGTTTAATATTCCTGGAGAATCAGAGAATAAGAATCAAATTATTAAGACTCTCAAAGATAAACTTGAAAGCCTGAAAAACAAAATACCTCAACTCAAAAAACTTGAAACCGGTATCAATATCAGCAACAGGCCTAATGCTTATAACCTTGCCCTTATTGCCGAATTTGAAACTTCAGAAGATCTGGAAGTCTACCGTAATCATCCCGATCATCAGGCCGTAATTACATATATCCGGGAAATTGCTATTGATACCGTTGTCGTCGATTTTCTTAAATAAAACTAACTGTAATGAATCAATTATATCCACTGAAATTTATCCCGATCATTCTCGATAAAATGTGGGGAGGAAACAAACTTCACAATGTTCTGAATAAACCGACAACATCGGGAAAAGCAGGTGAAAGCTGGGAAATATCGGGAGTCGATGGAAATGTTAGTGTGGTGAGTAATGGTTTTCTTGAAGGTAATAACCTCGAAGAGCTGGTGGAAGTATACATGGGCGATATAGTTGGTGACCGGATATTTGAGATATTTGGCCGGCGATTCCCTTTACTCATCAAGTTTATCGACGCAAACGATAAATTATCGATACAGATTCACCCAAATGACGAACTCGCGGGTAAACGTCATAATTCGTATGGTAAAACCGAAATGTGGTATATCATTCAGGCCGATAAGGGTTCCGAACTTATTATAGGATTCAACAGGAATATTGATAAGGAAACATACCTGCAACACCTGAAAAATAAAAGCTTACAGGAAATTCTGAACACAGAACCCGTGAAAGAGGGTGATGTATTTTTCCTGCCCGCCGGCAGGGTACATGCCATTGGATCAGGTATTCTTCTTGCCGAGATTCAGCAGACTTCGGATGTGACATATAGAATCTACGATTTTGACCGCCGCGATAATAGTGGTAATTTCCGGGAATTGCATACCGAACTGGCACTTGATGCTATCGATTATGGATTTTATTCCAATTACCGTACAAATTATGTAATACAGGATAATCAGCCTTCCGAACTCATTAGCTGTAAGTATTTTACTACGAATATGCTCAACCTTTCTGAAATTACTAAAAAGGATATAGCCCAGCTCGATTGTTTTGTTATTTATATGTGTATCGACGGATCGGGCAAAATAATCTCACCAGGGAATACCGAGGTATCTTTAAATAAAGGAGAATCCGTTTTAATACCGGCTTCTCTGATTCAATTTTCAATTGAACCCGAACAGTCCATGAAGATGCTCGAAATATATATTGGCTAAGAGTTTTATTTCCGGGTATTTCATTGCTGACCCAGGTCAAATGATTTGCTACTTGTAACATATTTCTTTTATTTTACGTCTCTTTCAACTTCAAGAAAGAGATAATTATTTTCTGTTCAACAATGAAAGATTACATTCAGGAGGTGACATTTATCAAGAGTAGTCCGGACTATTCAAAATGTCCTGCGGGAATACATCCTGAATATGCCTTCGTGGGCCGGTCGAACGTTGGTAAATCGTCGTTGATTAATTATCTGGCCGGGAACAGAAAGCTGGCAAAAACGTCAAAGCTCCCGGGCCGGACAAGGCTCATTAATCATTTTATTGTCGATCGCTCATGGTATCTTGTTGACCTGCCGGGATATGGTTATGCCCGAATTTCAAAATCCGAACGAAGCAAACTTATTACACTTATTTACGATTACCTTCAACACCGCACCATGTTAACCTGTCTATTTCTGCTTATTGATATAAGACACTCACCTCAGGAAACAGACATGAATTTTATCCGATGGCTGGGAATAAATAAAATTCCCTTCGCTCTCTGTTTCACTAAAACCGATAAACTATCAACATCACAACGTAACAAAAAATCCAACATCTATTTAAAAATCCTGCTGAAAGAATGGGAATCACTCCCTCCCGTTTTCTATACATCAACAATTAGTAAACAGGGCAGGGAAGAAATTCTGTTGTTTATCGAAGAAACCAATAAAAGTCTGAATACAAAGAAATAATATTATTACAAGGTGTTAAAAACCCGTTCATCATTTTCGCCGGCATAATGCTTTTTTTGTAATGATATTTTTTACATTTGCTGCGCCTACAGACAAAAGCCTGAAAATATTTTAGTTGTTCGTTTAGTATGAAAATCAAAGCTCCTATTAAATTTTTTGCCGGCCGGGCATCGATGTACCTGGCCGAAAAGATCGCAAAAAGCTATGGAACCGAGTTAGGATCAACATCCGTTCTTGAATTCAGTGATGGCGAATTTCAACCGGCATACCTTGAATCGGTGCGTGGTTGCATTGTTTTCATTGTTCAGTCAACATTTCCTCCCCAGGATAATCTGATGGAACTGCTTTTAATGGTCGACGCAGCCAAAAGAGCTTCGGCATATAAGGTTGTAGCCGTTATCCCCTATCTCGGATTAGCCCGTCAGGACAGAAAGGACCGGCCGCGCTGCTCGATCGGGGCAAAACTGGTGGCCGATTTGCTTGTTAAAGCAGGCGTTGACCGTATAATGACCATGGATCTTCATGCCGATCAGATCCAGGGATTTTTTGATGTTCCTGTCGATCACCTGTATGCTTCCTCACTATTCGTACCCTATCTTAAAAATCTCGAATTGCCTGATATGGTAATTGCAGCACCCGATATCGGAGGTTCGAAACGAGCCAATGCTTATTCCCGGTTTCTGAACTCGGAAATGGTAATTTGTTATAAACTCAGAAAAAAAGCCAATGTTATTTCGGAAATGAAGGTTATTGGTGATGTCAGGAAAAAGGATATCATTATTGTCGATGATATGATTGATACAGCTGGCACTATAAGTCTTGCTGCCGATATGATGACAGAAGAAGGGGCCAACAGCATCAGAGTTGTTGCCACACATCCGGTTCTTTCGGGTCCGGCTTACGATCGTATCAATGAATCCTCCATACACGAACTGGTTGTAACCGACACCATTCCGCTTCGAGGACACAGTGATAAAATCAAAGTTATATCCGTAGCCGACCTGTTTGCCGATGTTATCAATAAAGTATACAAATACAAATCGATAAGCTCCAATTTTATTTTTTAATTGCTATATTTGCACTCCTTTTTCACACGGGGATTGTATTAAAACAAGGGTGTGATGGGGAACTCAGCTTCCAAGTAGCACATGTTGAATTGTTTTAAAAAAAGAAAATGAAATCAATCGAAATTAAAGCAAACCTGCGTAAGGAGACAGGTAAAAAAAGCACTATTGAACTTCGCAGGACAGGAGCTGTACCCTGTGTTATGTATGGCGGAGATGAAAATATCCATTTTACTGCACAAACCAACGATCTGCGACACATCATATATACGCATGATATATATCTGATAAAACTTCAGATCGATGGAAAGCAATACAATGCTATACTTAAAGATATCCAATTCCACCCGGTAACCGATGAACCTTTACACCTTGATTTTATTGAAGTATCGGAGAAAAAACCTGCTGTTGTCGCCCTTCCTGTATCCCTTACCGGAAGCTCGGTCGGATTGAAAGCAGGAGGTAAAATTCGTCAGAGAAGAAGATATTTAAGGGTAAAAGGTCTTATAAGCGATCTTCCGGAAACACTTTCTGTTGATATTACCGACTTAAATATCGGACAATATTTAAAGGTCGGCGATTTGAATTATCCGAATCTTGAACTACTTGATCCTTCAAGGGCAATGGTTGTTGGTGTTGCCACTTCGCGTGTGGCCAAGGGTATGGAAGAAGGTGAAGTAGTTGTTCCTGAAACTGAAGCTGCTGTTGAGGGAATTGAAAAGGATGAAAAACCCGAAAAAACTGAGAAGGCTGAAAAGACTGAGAAGGATGAGAAAACTGAAAGTCCCTCAGAAGAATAAATCGCTTCGCATTGAAATATCTTATAGCAGGGCTTGGTAATATAGGTGCCGAATACCATGAAACCCGGCATAATATAGGATTTAAAGTATTGGATGCTTTTGCCGAGGTATCCAATATTTCTTTTATTGACAGGCGTTACGGTTTTATTTCGGAATATAAATATAAAAACCGCCTATTCATTTTTTTAAAACCCTCAACATTTATGAACCGCAGTGGTCTGGCTGTTAATTACTGGTTGAAAAAAACAAAATTGCTCCCCGATCGGTTACTGGTAATAGTTGATGATACAGCTCTCCCGTTCGGCACAATCCGTATTCGGCCAAAAGGGGGTGATGGCGGACATAATGGCTTGAATAATATAAACGAGGTTCTTGGTACACAGGAATATACCCGCCTCCGGTTTGGAATTGGCAACGACTTTTTTAGCGGTCAACAGGTGAACTATGTACTCAGTGAATGGTCCGAAGAAGAAAAAAAAATATTGCCGGATAAAATTAATGAGTGTATTGAAATTATTAAAAGTTTTGGCACTGTCGGAACTGAACTAACCATGACCCGTTACAATAAAAAGTAATGTTGCATTAATATGCTGTAAAGCTTAAAATCTGTTAACAATCTGTTAATCATTTTCATTGCCGTTCCCAATCCATTATTTTTGTTTTTGAAATGAAAAAACATTATCTGACAATAGTGATTGTACTGGTAGCCATTTCATTAACCGGTCTGATTTTGAATCAGATTCTCTGGCTAAGGAAATCAGTATCTGTTTCAGAAAAACAATATGACGACAGAGCCGATCGTATGCTTGAAGATGTGATTGGTGAGTTACAGCAATATAGCGATACTTCAGGTAAAGTCCATAGTATCCCACCGGAAAAAGTGGTTCTTTTCGATATAGTTGATACTTTATTACTCTCTTACCTGATAAACAAATATGTGAATTATCACAGGCTCGATACAACATATTATTATGCAATGATCCGTACCAGTAATGATCAGATAATTTATAAATCACACGGATTCATTCCTGAAATGGAAAAAGAATCTTATAAAACCTGCCTCTCGTGTATATGGAAAAAAGAATACATACATCTTTCTGTTTTTTTCCCGGGCAGGAAAATCAGTATTTACAAACAACTCATTATCTGGGCATTTTTTTCATTTACCTTTATGCTTATCATAACCGGGACATTTATTTTTATTATTTACCGCATAGTGCAACAGAAAAAAATTGCGGAAATACGAAATGACTTTATCAATAATATGACCCATGAATTTAAAACCCCGATTTCAACCATATCGCTGGCTTCCGAAATCCTTCTAAAAGATTCCCGTAATCCGTCACCACATCGAATTGCCAAGTATTCAAAAATCATTCATGAAGAAAACCAGCGAATGCAATCACAGGTCGAACTGGTTCTGCAAACAGCATTAATTGAACGTAACCAAATAAAACTAAAGCACGAGAAAGTAAACCTGCATAACCTCATTGAGAGTATAATTGATAGTTTTGATATCGAATTGCAAAACAAGAATATTCAGCATGAAATGAATCTCTCGGCGTCAGATCCGACAATAATTGCCGATCCGGCTCACATCCGAAATGTGTTTAGTAATATCATCGATAATGCTATTAAATATTCAAACGAAAGTCCGTTTATACGGATAGATACAAAAAACAGTAAAGAGGGTGTTCTGGTTGCCGTTACCGATAATGGTAAAGGTATTTCGAGGGAGGCTCAGAAAAGAATATTTGACAAATTTTATCGTGTTTCAACCGGCAATCTTCACGATGTAAAAGGTTTTGGCCTCGGGCTTTACTATGTAAAAACTATTATCGAAGCCCACCAGGGATCGATATTTGTGAATAGTAATCTGAACAAGGGAAGTTCATTCTATGTTTACCTTCCAAAATCGAATCCGAATATCTAATGCCCTTGTTCATATAATCTGATTAACTCAAGTTTAGATGGAAAGCAAAAAAATTTTGCTGGTGGAAGATGACTTGAACCTTGGAACGGTTATCAAAGATTTTCTGGAAATGGAAGGTTTTAATGCTATTCATTGTATCGACGGAAAAAGTGGTAAAGACAATTTTGATAAGAGTAAATTTCATTTAGTTATAATTGATGTAATGCTTCCATTACTCGATGGATTTTCACTGGCAGAATATATAAGAAAAGTAAATAAAACCATCCCATTGATCTTTCTCACAGCACGTTCAATGCAGGAAGATAAAATAAAAGGACTTAAAATTGGTGCCGACGATTATATAACAAAACCATTCAGTACGGAGGAACTTCTTCTCAGGATAAATGCCGTACTCAGGAGAATGAACGGAAATCAGATGCCTGATGACGATAATGAACTATTTACCTTTGGTAAGTTTGAGTTTAATTTTTCCGAGCAAATGCTAAAATCGGATACAGGCCAGGTACAGCTAACCAGGAAAGAAGCCAGAGTGCTTAAAATGCTTTGCCTATATAAAAACCGGTTATTAAAAAGAGAAATCGCATTGAAGGAAATATGGGGCAAGAACGACTATTTTATGGGTCGCAGTATGGATGTATATATTGCCAAACTCAGAAAACTTTTAAAAGATGATCCGGGAATATCAATCATAAATGTGCATAATGCAGGATTTAAGCTGGCCATTCATGAAAAGAAATAAAAAGTGTTAACAAACAACTATACTCTCGAATTTATGGTTTTCTTTTTATCGCTGACGTCAGCGGTTAAACCTTTCTTTAAATAACGGTCAATTTTCATAAGTAGTTCATCAATTCGCAAGGGTTTGGAAATATAATCGTCGCAACCCGATTGCAGGCAGTTCTCTTCATCGGTCGACATGGCGTATGCTGTTTGAGCAATTACAGGTAAGTTTTTTCGTAATGTCTTGATTCGTTTTGTAGCTTCCAACCCGTTAAGATCAGGCATTTTAATATCCATCAGTACAAGATCGATATTGTCTCTTGCTTCACATAACCTGATAACTTCCAATCCGGTTTTGGCACGAAGTATTTCAGCACAAGTCGGGCTTAGAATTGTTTCGAGCAGGTTATAATTGACTTCCTCATCCTCAGCAATCAGAACTACCTTG
>CAYUAV010000024.1:0-15667 GCA_964442665.1 uncultured Bacteroidales bacterium | reverse complement strand
GAGAAGGAGATTGATCACATTCGGATTTTGATCGAACGCCTCTTTGATTTTTCCTAGAAAAACCGAGCGGATAATGCATCCACCCCGCCACATCATCGCCACACCACCGTAATTAAGATTCCATTTGTATTCGTTTGCGGCCGCCCGCATGAGTTGATAGCCCTGTGCATAACTCACGATTTTGGAGGCATACAGGGCCTGCTCGAGATCATCGATCATCTGATTCTTGTCGCCTTCGAATTTGGTATTCGGACCGGAAAGTTCTTTGGACGCGGCAACCCGTTCTTCTTTAAGAGCGGAAAGGCATCTCGCAAACACGGCCTCGCCGATCAATGTTAGAGGCTGGCCCATGTCTAATGCCGCAATCGCCGTCCACTTGCCTGTCCCCTTCTGCCCGGCCGCATCTAAAATCTGGTCCACGACGTAATTTCCATCATCATCCCGATATTCGAGAATGTCGCGCGTAATCTCGATCAGGTAGCTATCCAATTTGCCCTGATTCCATTTGGTAAAAACCTGGTGCATTTCTTCATTGGACAGTCCGAGTCCGGCCTTCATCATTTGATAAATTTCCGTGATCATCTGCATATCGCCGTATTCGATGCCGTTGTGCACCATTTTTACAAAATGGCCGGCGCCGTTTTCTCCGACCCATTCACAACAAGGTTCACCGGAATCGGTTTTGGCGGAGATTTTTTGGAATATTTCTTTCACATTCGTCCAGGCTTCCGGAGATCCGCCCGGCATGATCGACGGACCGTTCAATGCGCCTTCCTCGCCTCCCGAAACACCCGTGCCGATGTAGAGCAGTCCTTTGGATTCTACATAACCGGTGCGACGAATTGTGTCCGGGAAATGGCTGTTTCCGCCATCGATAATGACATCCCCTTTTTCCAAATGCAGAATTATTTTTTCGCGGAGCAAATTACGACTTCTTCATGAATTAACAAATCAATTGTAATGTAAAAATATGGTCTGTGGTTTTACAGGATACATTTAATTCATTGAAAAATATCTGATAGAAAAGCTCACATGAATTTCAGAAATAGTCATTTTTTCTTGATTTTCAATTCCTTTCTTTTCTCAAGCATAAAGCTCGCAATAATAATAAGATAGATATAAATGAATAACGTAAAAAGGCGCTGCCACAATCCTTTATATATTGCTAGTATATTATTCTCATTATATGAAAATCTTAACATAAATAAGGCCATCATTAACATGCATAAGCCGAAAACTATCCAAGAAATTAATTTGAAGAACCTTTTTTCTGATCCGGGAATAATTTTTTGCATAAGCAGGGGCAATACCAGGATGGAAATTATTCCAATTCCACCCAGAAAATTATGGATATAGGCTGAAAGCGTAAATATTTTACCGATATGATCCGCCTTAAATACACCCGAACCAATACCCTCACCAATGCCATACAGAATTACCGACCACGAAGCCAGTTGTGCTACTCTGCCTTTGTCCCTGAATGCGATTTTAAATCCCAGACCAAAAATAATGAACAGGAAACCCAGAATGATCCACCAGACTGAGATTAATTCGGAGACAGGGCTTGTTGATGCTCCGAGGGCGCTAATGGTATTTTTGAAATGGTTGTAATAGGGATAGTAAGTTCCCAAGATAATCAAAACGACAAAATCACTTATACAGGCCACTATACCTGTTATTGCTGCAATCAGAATTTTTTTGTCATTTGGAATCAGCATAGGCAGTTTTTCAAAGTATTACCTTGGTTTTCATAACATTTTTCAATATACCCGGCACCTGGAATAAATCATAGTCGTGTTGATAGATCAGATATTTATTATGCCATTCCGGCGCGAATTTTTCCTTATAAGTTCTCAATCCCTTGTAATGTGAAAACGATTTAAATTTGTTATACATGAATCTCATTGATTGTTCAGGAAAATTATGCGGATCGCTTATGCCACTCATAGGAGCGAATCCGATATTTACATAGTTATATCCTAATGACTTAAAATAATTGAACATTTCAACAAGAATAAAATCAACCACACCGCCGGGAGCATCGCCTGTTGTGCGTATCAGATCGTATGTTGCTTCCCCGCCGGCATAATCGGGAATGACGTTAAGAAAGGCAACAACTTTTTCTTCAGGATTTTCTACTGCAATGATTGTATTTTTTTTCAGTTCTTCCCAGATAAACATCCCCTGTGAAAAAATCAACTCTTTGCGGGTTGTATTTTCAAGCCATTCATCACTTACCAATCTGATCTTTTGGAGCAATCCGTCTTTTATCGGCGGTTCATAAATAATAGTTTTATATCCTGATGCTATAACTTTATTTATTGAATTACGAATCGATTTTCTTTGATTGCCTTCCAATGTAAATGTATTCAGGTCTATAATTCCCTCCTGACCAAGAAATAAGCTTTTTTTGCCCAGTTCGTGATATACACTCAGGCTTTCTTCCGGCACTCGATAATACAGGCATTTCATGCTGTTATCCCTGCAATATTCGTCGAACAGGCAAATACAATTCTTCATTTCGTTTGTATTTACAGCAACAGGATTTTCCAGCACAACAGCGAAATTACCTGCAACGCGGTACGAGACAAATGCTTTATTCTGAAAGATGAAAATGAGCTTATCAGGATACGTTTTAAAGTAATCCAATGCGGAACGGCCGTACTCTTTAACTAATTCTGTGGCTCTGGTCATGTCATCTTCTGTGGCAGCGTCTTTAAATACAAAAGGTCTTGTTAGCATGAAAATAAGAAAGGCCATAGTCAGAACACCGCTTATTTTTATTGAAGCAAGAAAATGCATAGTGAAATTATCCGTGGGTACTAATTCATTACTCCCCAGGAGGAAATAATATTGCAGGGTGTGCTTTAACGATTCAATAAGACTGAAATCGATATTTAAATGTTTTTTATCAAGAAAGTAAAAACCGACAGTTCCGTAAATTATTACAGCGGCTATACTTAAAAGCGATGTTTGAAGGCCAATACTTCGAATGCGTGGACTGGTTTTGATATGGTATTCTTTTCGTGTAGCCAGCATAATGACAACTACAATGAAGTTAAGGATAGCTTCTTCATAGTCGACAGCTTTTGTCAGGTGACCTATCGAAGACAGAATACTTAATATTAATGCTACCCACCAGGCCGAGCGGAGACCTTTCATCATAAAAGCCGAGGTTGCCGCCATAACAAATCCGGCAAAGAGCACAAAATAATTTGATACGTTTATGGCATCCATGGGGAGATAGTTGAGCAGCAGATCCAATCGGGTAGTAATTGCAGGCGTTAACACAGAAATAATGTTTGTGATTCCAAGAGCCATAATCAGTATACCCGGTATTATGCGTAACAACAGTTTGTTTATTCGCATAAGGAATGCTCCGATACCGGCGAAAAATGGGATCCAGAATTCAAAAAAACGGTATAGTAAGGTAATGGCAATGGCTTCACTGTTTACAAAACCAAACCGTACGAGGATAATGCTCATAGATACTTCTATGGCACCCAGGCCGCGAAGAAACGGTGAGATAACCAAAAATATAACAGAAATTATGTATGCTATTATAGCGATAAAGACGGATGGGGTAAATCCGAGTGCCGCAACGGCCAAATAGACCTGGATAATACCCACGAATTCAATAAGAACAGAGTAAAGGATAGTCAGTAAAAGTTTTTTCCTGTTCAGGCTTTTGTCAAGCAATTCATTGAAAACTTCTTCCGCACCGGGTCTTATTTTTATTATCCATTTATACAATACCCCTTTTGTTGCAACCGACCTGTAAATGGAATATAGTCCGGCAGCCAGAAAAAGCAAAACTGCCAGAGCCAGAAATTCGTTATTTCCGATGCTTTTTTTGAAAATTGCATAAATAAAGGCAGGAATAGCCACAATTATTACCGATAGTATCCCGGTAAAACCATAAATCGCCGATGCATAGTGAATTTGAGTTTCTTTTATACCCTTCTTTTTTATAGCATCAGTAAAGAAAGCTAAGGAAGAAATGCCACCTGCAGGAAGGAAAACACTGATAAAGTTTCTTTTAAGAAAAAGCAGTGTGGCAATGCCTATTGTAATTTTAGTATGTACTGATGAAAATGAAGCAATATACATCAATCCCTGCAGAACAATATATAATATTGCCGTACAAATTCCTGCCAGTACCCATTGCCAGTTTGCAGAGAACAATGAATTTTTTACATCTGACAGCTCGGTCTTTTCATGTTTTAAAAACCAGATTCCGATGCCGATAAACAGAACAGTGAGAATAAACTGTGAAATTATTTTCATGTTTTCCCTGGAAAACATGACAATTTGAGATTTTGTCGGAAAAGAGACCGGTCTTGCCATTTTTACTTCGATTGGGGTTCTTTCATAATGTATGGGACATTATTTTTCTGATCAGTAACGTCTGATTCGGTGGAAAAAGTGGTTAACAATTCATTTGTAAATGATAAAGGTTTTGAATTTGCTTTTTATCAAACGGAAAATTAACAAACTTCCTGAAATAAATATATATGTATATTCTGAATGGTTAATTCAATTTCTTACTATCTTGGGTAAAATTAGTTACTTTGATATATGTCTACTGTCAATTGGATGGCCATTCTCAGCATTATATTCCTTTCCGGAATAGTAAAGGGAACAACCGGCTTCGGCTTTGCCTTATTTTCACTTCCTTTATTGGTACACTTGATTCCGATAAAAACGCTCGTTCCCATTATTACGCTTTTTAATTTGTTTTCGTCAGCTCAGATTGTTTTGCAATCACGCAGGCTAAAGATCAATCGTTCAATTCTTTTGCTTTCAATATCCGGAATCCTGGGAGTGATTTGTGGTAGCCTCGTATTGAAATTTTTACCTGATAAATGGCTTAAATTATTGGCTGCATCAATCCTTGTCATTCTGTCCCTGATGTTTTTAACAGGATACCGATTCAGGATCCGAAAAATAAGGAGGGGTAATGCTATAGCCGGCCTGATAAGCGGATTTTTTGGAGGGAGCACCTCGGTGAGTGGGCCTCCACTCGCATTATTTCTTACTTCATTGAAACTCGATACCAACCGATTCAGATTCACTTTTGCCTGGTACAGTATTATAACAGCTACTGTAGCAATGTTCGACTATATTAAGATAGGGGTAGTTTATGCTTCCACATTTAAAATATTTTTTATTTCTCTTCCTGTTGTTATTATTAGTATTGAATTGGGAAAGTATATCAGCACAAAAATATCCCAGCGGTTATTCTATACCGGTTCAATTATAGTAACACTTCTGGCCGGATTGCTCATGTTTTATACCTGCTTGGCAGAGTGTTTAAAGTAATTATAGTATGCGCCAAGCAATAATTCAATTGCTAATGCAATAAAAGAGCACTTCTTTACTATTTAAAAGAGTGCATTTTTATTATCGGTTAAGTATGGATTAATAAATGGTCATAACCGGAATGAATTTAAGAGCCTGATATATTAAAGAATCACATTTCAACTTGTATAAAAAAATTACAATTCCGGAGTTTCTTTAATCAAGCTATACTTTAACTATACTCAACCTATACTTAAGGTATACTCAATACATTTCTGCTTTTTTGAATATACGGTCTGAACCGGAAAATTCCATTTTAAATTCAATGAAAATGTATTCCTTACCAAGACGGGAATGCGTCAGCACCCATCGGTTATTCCTTAATAAAAGCTTTCACTGACTAATTTTTTATGGTTAATTTAACGGTAAAATAATTCACTATGAAAAATAAGGTTCTAACCATAGTCATCGCTTCGTTGTTAAATAGGTTCACACCTCTGTTTGCAAAAGAGAAAGATATTCAGTACTATATCGATAAAGCTCCCTTTGAAATGCCTGATGTAGTGATTCCGATATTCCCCGACCGGTCGTTTTCCATAACCGATTACGGTGCGGTTGGAGATGGACATACGTTGAACACAGAGGCCTTTGCATCGGCAATTAAGGCATGTAAGGAAACCGGAGGCGGAAAAGTCATAGTTCCCTCCGGAATATGGCTGACAGGCCCTGTTGAACTTAAAAATGATATAAATCTTCATGTGGAACGGGGAGCTATTATTCAATTCACATCCGACCACTCTCAGTACCCGATGGTAAAGGCTACAGCAAAAAGTACCCGGTTTACCACGGCCTCACCCATTTACGGATATGGCCTTACAAATATTGCCATCACCGGAGAGGGAATTATTGATGGCGCCGGTGAAAGCTGGCGACCGGTAAAAAAAGTTAAATTATCTGCTGATCAGTGGGAAGATCTTA
Organism: uncultured Bacteroidales bacterium; assembly: GCA_964442665.1. Classification (GTDB taxonomy): domain Bacteria; phylum Bacteroidota; class Bacteroidia; order Bacteroidales; family UBA10428; genus UBA10428. Next base: position 9,388 of record CAYUAV010000024.1, on the reverse strand, counting down.
TAAAATCTGGAGGTGTAGTGAGTGAAGACGGGAAAATATGGTGGCCGACAGAAGAAGGTATGAACGGAGCCGATTACATGAAAACCTTAAAAAAACAATCTAAAAGGCCGACTGCCAATGAATATATACCGGCACGCGATTACCTCCGGCCCTATATGGTTTACCTGTCGTATTGTGAAAATATACTTATTGAAGGAGTAAGTCTGCGCAACTCGCCAAAATTCATTTTGTATCCAAGTAATTGTACTAATCTGACTATTCAAAATATCAATGTTTTTAACGAATGGTATACGCAGAATGGTGACGGTATTGATATCAGTGCCTGCAGGAATGTAATCGTTTATAAATGTGATGTTAACGTGGGTGATGATGCCATATGTATGAAATCGGGCGGAAACAGCAGCGATGAGCCCGGCACAATAAATCTTGAAAATGTAATCATTGCCGGTTGTAATGTATATCACGGACATGGTGGGCTTGTCATCGGCAGCAATACAGACGGTGGTATGCAAAATATATTTGTCAGCGATCTTAACCTGGTAGGAACCGATATAGGTATACGCGTAAAAAGCGGTATTAAGAACGGGGGAACTGTAAGGAACATATATATAGAGAACATTTACATGAGCTACATACAAAATGAGGCCATTTCATTTAACACATTCTATGAAAACCGACCGGCAGGTTATAAAAAACCAAAACCGGAAGAGAGGACTGAAGAAGGGAATATTCCCGATTTCGGTAATTTTTTCCTTGAAAACATTTATTGCCTTAAAGCAGGAACAGCAATGAATTTAACTGGCGGACCCGAATGGCCTTTACATGAATTCAGTTTTGAAAATATTGTGATATCTGCTGAAGATGGCGTTATCGGCAGTAATATTGAAAATATATCATTCAACAATGTTAAAATCTTTAATGCTGTCGATCCTGTATTTGCATTTACCGATTCAAAAAATATTATACTGAATACATGTGTTATACCGGAAACCTGCAAAGTATTTATGAAAGTTTCAGGCTCCGGAACTTCCGGTATCATTGTTTCAGGAACTCAATTGCCCGAAGGCGATAATATAATTCAGTTGAGTGAGGAGGTTGACAGGAAAGCCGTCTCAATTGAGTAATGCGGATTTCTTACAGAAAACGTATTGCTTCTTTCGTCTCCCGGTTTCTAATGATTATCCATACATTCAGAGAATAAATCATTAACGATAATATCAACAAGTTAAATCCTAAATACACAGGATTTCTGCTTATCTTGTATAATCCGTTGGTTTAAAAACAGTGTTTTCCGAAGGTGGACCTGATCGGATTGATCGTCCTATATTTATAAAGGTGAAAACAGTACAATCATTTTACGGGCTTAATCGTCAATCCATAAAAAATACCAATAATAAGTACTTCAATCAAGCCAGTTAACAAAATATACACTAATGTTTTAACCGGCACTTGTTGTGTCATATAAATTGAAAATACCGACATTAATACGCGAAAAAACCAAATAATTAATCCATATACTATTCCTTTAATTATTGGATTATCAGAGGGCAGGCTGTTATATAGCAATAAAAAGATTCCGCACATTACAAATCCAAAAAAAAAGTCTATTGCTATTCCTGCAGGGATATTTACAGATGTCTTCGCAATGGGTGTGTAGCATTCCATTAGTTTTTGTGCAATGGGGTTAGCATTAATGAAACCATCCAGGAATGCAAACAATATCCCGCTTATTAAGCTTATTGTAATAAATCGTACCATAAGAACAGATTTAAAGTTTATTTTTCAATTTTAGAACAATTCCTAAATCATGGGCAATTATTTGTAATTTATCTTTAAGAATTTTATTCTTCTCCTTCGTTGCTAATAAGCCACCTTGGTTATTCATAAGTTGTTGTGCTTCATTTAATTCCTCCACGGGCAGCAATGCACAACTAATACAATAAAAGCTCTTTGAACGGCCATCATCATAATTCGAAAGGAAATCTATCAGAATGTTTATCCGTATTTTTTGTTGGTTAATAAAACAGTCAATCCCTTTATTTTTAATAAAATTGAGATTAGGGAATACTTTTTTATGGGTAACAAATGAATCGTAACCTTGCTTCTCTGAATCAAATCGGGTGCATGGATACTCTATGCAATCTGAGCAAACTTCAAATCCTTTTTTAATTGTACAGCACGTCAGGAATCCACAAGAAGGATGTTTTTCTTTGAAGTTCAATCCACCACAACCCGGACATTTGGAATCTCCTTTTGTATGGAATCTTGGACACAATCCACAATCAATTCCACAGCAGCCGGTTGTATTAAAATTTTTCAATGCTTTTGTCATATCCGTATGGATCCTGTATCATACTAAAATAGGTTGACACTTTGTCAAGCAGAAAAGTGTCAACCTATTTCAGTATAAGACTATTCAATATCATCTGGTATATTGATTAAGGAATCCTCTATAGTTAAATCATTTTCTATTATTTCTATTTTCTCCTCTATTGATTTTTCAGGATTGAATTTGTTTTTATCTCTAACGCTTCAAACAACTTCAAATTCTTTATCTACCAACACTGTTAATAATCTTTTTCCAATATCCTGTTGCACCTGTTAATAATATTTTCATTAAGTCGGTAGCTTATTTAATTAAACACAACGTTTTTATATCATCAACTGCAGTACCTGCAAAAGTACTGATATCACCCCAAAGTTGGGGTGATTGCAGTATGCTTGAGTTGTTGTTATCCATTCTTTTTATTTTCATCCAAATTACAATTTCCTGCCGTTAAAGTCAATAGGCAACAAGAAACTGAAAATCAAAAACATAAAGCGGCAGTCACGTATTATTATTGACCGCATCATCTGCTGTAGCTGCAATATGCGTGACCGGCTTTTTTATTATCTGATATGGCACGTTCTGAAAGCCTACGTTAGATGATTCGTTTCGAAACGAACGCATCAGGACTGGGACGGCAATTTTTAATACCTTTGTCATAATAATATTCGGGAATACAGAACCGGAAAAATTTGATACCGATGAGCAAGTCGAAATACACACAATCGCCTACACAGGAAATAAGAGAAGGTGTTTACCGAAGTATGATACATACGGATAACCTGATGTTAACGGTTATTGAATTCACCAACGGACCCTGGGATGACCCGGAACCTTATCACTCTCATCCCCATGAACAGGTTACTTACGTGGCCGAGGGTGAAATCGTTTTCTATTGTGAAGACAGGACCGAACAGCATTTGAAACCGGGTGAAATGTTTGCCGTGCCGTCGGAGAAAAAGCACACCATAAAAGCGCTGACAAAAAATGTCAGACTCATTGATGCTTTCACACCTGTACGTGAGGATTTTCTTGAATAATACTTTCCTCATACCCGGGATTTTCAGGACTAAGACCTATTTAATACTAAAAGCCCAAAAGTTATAATCTTTCTTGCCTTTCCCGATTTAAGTTTTTATTGATTATTATTTTAAAAATCTTACAAAACTATTATCGGGATTTCTTTCGTTACCAGCCCGGCTGCTGGTCAGGCAGGGTTTTTTCCATCGACTGGGAAATACATTCCGTCGCATATCGGCAATTATCCCTGATGTAACAAAGCAGATGCGACGGTTTTCCCGCGGTATACTTAACCCTGGGCGTTGTCCGGGGCTACAAACATAACAGCCCTGCGGGCTTTTTCTGAGGTATTTATCCGGCCTGAAAGATTTTTGCGAGTTGTTAAATAATAAAAATAAAATTGAACGCTGGCAGGGTTAGCCAGCGGTGGCCCGGTCACTAATAGGAGCCGCTGAGAATAACAGAGGGTGCAATATTCTTCGGAGGGTATGTTGGTGCGATTTAGGCTAACCGAGGGTATTCGCACTGTTTATTATTTTATTTGTGCTCATGAGCTCATACGCCATAGGCGTATTCGGTTTTTCTTTGGTTCGTTTCTTTGTATCGACTGACAAAGAAATGAACAACTTGAAACATTTCAAATTAAACTAACTTAATCTCAAAGAGCCAACAATAAAAACAAATAAACCAAAAGAACCGGGGTTTGGGGCAGAGCCCCATAAACAACACTTTGAATATGATTATAGAACCTTTAGCTTATGTCCGAAGGGAATAAATGAACAAAAAGAATTACCTCTGAACTTATAAATTAGAGTAACCTTTTCGTGAGAAAAGTCTGCTTTATACTTCCAAATCAAACTATTAGCATATAAAAAATCTCATATTCAATCTGCACTTTATCCGTTAACAGGACCGGTATCCGTCAATATCTTCAAAATCTACTATGTATTTCTTATTGTCAGACAGGGTGATGTTTGCCCCTAATGCAGCGTATGAGGGCATAATGTCCAGTATCTCTATTTTTTTTATTGGCGATAATTCCTCTTCGGTCCAGTCACTGTCATCCATTTTATGGAGCATTACCATTATCATCAGTTCCATGGGCGGATTCTTGGCCAGTCTTTTTTTATGTGCGTACAATACCGTACTTTCATCGGCCTCGGCATTTCTTCCTTTATGTACCAGGGAAGCAACCGTATCCCAACCGCTATAGGTAATCAATGCCAGATTTCTTCCGGTGATTGATGCTGTGACGACTTTTCTGGCTCCGTCTTCAAACTGACGGACTTCTGCTTTTTTACCATTCAGATGCGGCATACCAAAATGACCCAGCGTAAGCTCATACTCAAATGCAAGGCGCGAACGGTCTACCCGGACAACTCCTCCGGGAATAATAATTTCTGCAAGGTCAATAATGTATCCGACACCGTTATTGGGTGGTTTTCGCATAATGGCCTGCCGGTAAACCACGTCTTTCCTGACACCGTTGTAGAGCATGCTTTGAGAAGTTGTAAAAACGGCATTTTTATCCGCATTGTTTTGCACGGTTAGCCCGGTGAGGTAAAAGTTGATATCATCGCCCCGTACATCGCGCGGGTCAAGGCTTCGAAAACTGTATTCCATCGATGTTCCACCCTGCGGATTATGGTCTTCCCAGGGGAAATGGGTGTTATAGATCAGTTTGGAATAATTATGGTCGTCGTAGTATACTTTACCGGGTATTATTTCGGATGTTCCGGTTTTGCCATGATTAACAAGAACAAGGCCGGGATTTTCAAGAACCGATATCTTCGATTTGTTCCCGAGTTCTTCCCAGATACCTTCATTTTCCTTTGCTGTCCAGAAAGGTGAATCGTCGGGAAGCGCCAGACAGATAAATGGCAAAAACATAATAAAAGGGCTTCCCGCGCAGCTGTAGTTTTGTAATACATATTCCCTGTGACCGTAGAATCCCAGGGTGGGAATATCATTTTCATAAAATTCTTCACGGGTAACAAACTGGAGCAGTGAACCCGAACAAAGTCTTCTGGCCCAGCCCGGATCAAGGGGTGATTTTCCTTTCAGCATGAAGGAAACCGGGAATCCTCCGGATATCCATGTCCTGTAACAGATACTTCTCGCCCACATATTTATGTAACCGTCGCGGGCGAAGAAATTTGTGTAGGTTTTCATTAACTCCCGTGCCGACCTTTCAATGGCTTCAGCTATTTCGGGGTAATGTTCATCGCCAAACGCACGGTTCCATATGGTTCCGTATACAATGAACAGGCTGATAGTATAATAGTTATAAGTTTGCTCAAGGTACCAACCGTTACCCGAATGATAGGAAGCCACCCATAAAAGATGGTTCTTCAATAGTTCATCGTCAATTGGGTAACCGCATTTTTTAAGGAAGGAGAGAGTAACGATATTGAAAATCCTCCAGTTATTCTGTGTTGTCCGGTGATGCGCCCATTTTGAAATAGTTACGGCCATCTCGTCTTTTTGTTGTTCAGTAAAATGGGGCCAAAGGGTTTCGGGCATCAGCAACAGGGTTTTGAATAAACCTCCGAACTCGCAGGTAAACTGATAGGTAGAGTCGGGCAATTCTTCAGGCAGGGGCAATGAATCCGGATGCCCCGGAGTGAATGCATTGTATAAATGCAAACAATAATATTCCCGTAAGTTGATGTTATTTATCGTGGTTTCCGGATCAATATGGATCAGCGGACCGGCAAGTGTGAAAGTACGCTCCAGAGCTTCAAAATCTGCCGATCTGTACCGCCATGTGGGTGCATTGGGCTGGGGATAGGTTTTCCCCGGGACTATCGGAAAGGAAATGGGTGTTTTGATCGAGTCGACATGTGTAAAGGCCCGTTCCAACAAATATTTTGCACATTCTATGTAATGTTTTTTAGTCATCCCGGTATAAGGACTTAACGTATAATCCGGATTCTTTACTTCATAAGTTTTTTTCATGATATCTGTCTTGGTGATCGATTAATTTTTTAATGTTTTCTATTTCCATCCCGGGGCTTTTATTAAACGTGATAACATATAAACAGGTTGACCGGTATTCCGTCGGTTTATTGAATAACAAACAACCATCAGTTTTGGATAATATGAACCGTAAATTGTTACCTTAATCCTTTATAAGCGCATGATAGTATGCCCCGGAATTCTTACAAATCAGGATTTGTATAAATCCAGCGTAAAAATAGAAAATTCAAATCATTTTATCGATTATACTAAGTGGCCGATTGAAAACCTGATCGTCAGCACAAGGAGCGATACTGGTTATATAAAAGTGTTTGGAAAAAATGCCTCTAAAATAGACAGAGGCATTATGGTGTGACCCTAAGCGTACTATTTTCGAACCAACTTCTGGCTGATTTGAAAAAATTGTTTTCACTCAACGATCTCTTTAAAAATACGTAATTCTGTTTATTCAAAGAAGAGAACAAAAGAAATATTCGAAAAAAGGATCAGGATATAATTAAAATTCATAAAACAGGGTTGTATTTTGTGAATTGGGCGAGTACGAATCATTCATTTACTCAATATGTTTTCATACTATAAATTCTGCGTTTGGTGAGACATTTCACTTCTGAGACTTCATCACTAATAATCCTTAAACATCGTGTAAAGATTAACCCCATTTTTTAGGGTTTATCCTTATATGAAATGTAATCAGGCTTGAACATTTTTTCTCAGATGAAGTTATATAAACAGGCTTATGACGTGCTGTATGTTGCAGGATCGGTTGTAAATCCCCGGAAAGGCTTTTAACACTTTTTGGATAAGACGGAGGGGAAGGACAAAGCCGTGAATACTGCCATGCAAGCTTCCAGGATCAGCCAGACGATTTTAAAACCGAAAAGCATAACCGGGGCCATCATTGGAAAAGCTGCTTATACAAACCCGGTAAGCGCCGTTGCAATGAAAACAATAAAGGTAGTACGGGCAGTGAAAAGGATTATTGATAATGGAATCGATGTTTAAGGCCATGAAAATCTTTTCACTTTTGCAACAGGCGGATCGGACAACGGTTTTTTTTATCATTATCTCCATTATTGTATTATCACTATTTCAATTCCTTGTTTTAAGAGTAAAAAACAGATTATGGAAAATCATAATAATTGCTTTGATACAGATTGGATTTGGATACTTTCTATCGTTGGTCTCAAAGTATAATATTTCGGTCCACCTGGTCATTTATCTTTTGCCATCCCTGATTATAGCTTTGATTTTAAAGTACTTTTTAAGATCGCGTGACAAAGTATCTAATATTGGAAGTTTTTCATTTACCTATGAAGTGGTAAAAGGCACCAGGGTAACAATAAACAATATTTTTCGAAGCGTAGCTCTAATAGGTGGAGCTGGATCGGGTAAGACAAAATCCATTATCAAACCTACCATAAAGCAAATGGCCGAGCAGAATTTTTGCGGTGCGATCTATGATTACAAAAAGTATGACCTGGCCCGGACAGCTTATACCCATTATCTTGAATCTGAGGTGGAGTTCAAAGGAATTAACTTTTTTGACCTTTCAAAGTCCTACCAGATTAACCCTATTTCGCCAAGGGTAATTATCTCGCCTGCCTATGCAAATGATGCGGCAAATGTGCTGGTAGCAAACCTTTCAAAACAATCCGGGAAGGATGATCCCTTTTTTATAGAAGCGGCATCGTCGGCCATCGCCGGGACTATATGGAAACTAAAAGAAGATTTTCCGCAATATTGCTACCTACCCTATGTTATGGCCATACTTTTACAAAAGACAACAAAGCAAGTTGCTGAATTTTTACAAAGCAACCAGCAGTCATCCCTTCTCGGGTCCTCTTTTATTAAAAGTGTAAAATCCGACCGGCAGTCGAGCGGGATTGAGGCTACGGTTTCAAATGCCCTTCGCAAAATTGCCCTTCCGGAGATTTTCTGGGTCCTTTCAGAGGATGATATTGAGCTGGACCTGAATAACCCGGAACACCTTACGCTACTTTGCCTTTCAAACTATATGAAACTTGATTCTTCATATGCACCGGTGATAGCCCTAATCCTAGACATGTGTTCCAAGTGCATGAGCGAACCGGGTATGCGGCAATCCGGATTTATTATTGAGGAAGGATCGACAATACTGCTTCCGAACCTTGCAAAAATTCCTGCCACACTCAGGGAATATTTGGTTTTTGTTATGTTTTGCATTCAGGATATTACCCAGGGTGAGGAACTTTACCAGAGGATCGGGATCAAAAAACTGCTGGCTAATCTTGGCACACACATATACGGTAGGGTTATGGACATGGAAACGGCCGAGAGTTATGCAAAGATGTACGGTAAATATTTCCAGCGCTTTACTTCACGTACCCGGAAAGGTTACAGTATAACCGCTTCAAGTTATACCGACAGCGAACGCCAGGTCTTTATTAAGGAACCTACCGAATTCATGCATTTGGAACCCGGGGAATTTTTTGGACTTGTGGCCGAGGGGAATGTCAAAAAATTTCATAGTAGGTTCAGAGAGTATAATGAAGAGGAATTTGACCTTCCGTTTATTAAAGTTGTTAATTCACAAATGGTTAATGAGAATTTTTCAAGAATTTTAGAGGTATCTGAATATATAAAATAACTTGTTTTATTATGAATTGATTTAAATAATATGGTTATTAACAATTTTCTTATATAAATTTTTTCATACGCGTTTTTTTTATAAATTTATTTTTGAAATAAACTTTTGGAATTTAAGATTTTAGATGCAATATTTTTGCTAATTGGCAAGAAAAATGGTTATACTACCGATAAGATTATATAGTATCGGGTTTTAGGTCTATTTAGTTGTTATTTTAATACTTACTAGTGTAATGATTTGTTAATTAGCAAACTAAAAAACTGACCGTTTGTTATTAATTATCAAGTTTTTACACATTAAAAATTAGTTTACTTATTTACTAATTGTTGCACTAGCTGGTTTATTCAAACTCATAAGTATATTACCAATTATTCTTAATTTAACTAAGAACCTGTTTAAATTTTTAATGCTAAAATCGAATGTTGGATAAATCCTGC
>CAYUAV010000023.1:0-15692 GCA_964442665.1 uncultured Bacteroidales bacterium | reverse complement strand
CGATTTACACTGTCCGTAAACATTTGTTTTCCATTCCTTATGCCCTTCAAGAATCCATTTTTCAAGGAACCCGGTATACTTGTCGAGAGGCAGGTACCAGTGTCTGGTCTCTTTCAGAACAGGCTGGCTGCCGCTGATCATCGACTTCGGATTAATAAGGTCGGTTGGAGTTAACGATGTACCGCACTTCTCGCATTGGTCGCCATAGGCATTTTCGTTATGGCAGTGCGGACACGTACCGGTTATATACCGGTCAGCTAAGAACTGATTGGCTTCTGTATCGTAATATTGCTTTGAGGTTTTTTCAATAAATATTTTTTTATCGTAAAGTATCCGAAAAAAATCGGCAGCTGTTTCGGCATGAACCTTATTAGTTGTGCGTGAGTAAATATCGAATGAAATACCAAAATCAGAAAATGCTTTTTTATTGATCTCATGGTATCGGTCAACAATATCTTTTGGGCTTACTCCCTCCTGTCGTGCTTTAAAAGTAATAGGAATACCGTGTTCGTCCGATCCGCAGATGAACAGTACATCTTCACCTTTAAGACGGAGATACCGGACATAAATATCGGCTGGCACATAAACTCCTGCAAGATGTCCGATGTGAACCGGCCCATTGGCATAGGGTAAAGCTGCTGTAACCAAAAAACGTTTATATTTTCTCATTTCAACTTTCCGATTTTTCAGTAAATTGTCATCCGATGTTTTGCGGAGTTTTTAAAACCATTTTAATGATAGTCCCGCAAAGATATGTAAAAGCTGTATTTTAGGAAATAATTACTTTTTTGAACTGAGATGACGGTCATTAAATTTCCTCCAAAACTTAAAAATAGCGATACTATAAGTATTGTTGCTCCGGCCAGTGTTGTTAAAAAGGAATATATCGAACAAACAGTAATTTCGCTTACCCAACTGGGCTATAATGTAATACTTGGTAAAAATATTTTCAGCGGATTTAATCAGTTTGCGGGCACGGATGAACAACGTTTGTATGATTTTCAGTCAGCTTTGAATGATCGCAATATAAAAGCCATTTTTTGTGCACGCGGAGGTTATGGATCGGTGAGAATTATCGATTTAATGGACTTTTCTGAATTTCGACGTTTCCCGAAATGGATTGTCGGATTTAGTGATGTTACGGTTTTCCATTCTGTTTTAAATGGCTCCTATCAGATTGCTACAATACATTCACCGATGCCGGTGAATTATGACAGTCCTTTTTTCAGCGAAAATATCCAACAGCTCAATTCCATACTCAGGGGAAAGATGCCGGAAATCACTTTCAGTTATAATTCATTGAACCGGATTGGAAATTGTCTGGGCAGGCTGGTGGGAGGAAATCTGTCTATTTTATACAACCTGCAGGCTACTTCTTATGAGATTGAAACAAAAAACAACATACTCTTCATCGAGGATGTTGGAGAGCAACTATACCATCTCGATCGTATGCTTAATAACTTCCGTATGTCAGGGAAATTTCAGAAGCTGAAAGGTTTGATAGTAGGCGGAATGACGGCCATGGAAGATAAGAAAAGACCTTTCGGAAAAACAGCTAATGAAATTATACGGGAAACAGTTCAGGAGTATGATATCCCCGTAGCATTCGATTTTCCGGCCGGACATATCGATAATAATAAACCTTTTATTCTGGGTGCTGAAATTGAATTGTCGGTTAAGACAAATGAAACATCAATCCGGTTCAAATGATGAAGCCGGTCAATGACCGGTAACAGTATTATCTATATGGCTCAACATAATGAAATTGGAAGAAAAGGAGAAAAGCTGGCAGCAGAGTACCTGCTCAGTAAAAAGTATAAGATTATCAAACTAAACTGGCGTTATAAGCATAAGGAAATTGACATTATTGCCTATGATAATGACTGGCTCGTAATTGTAGAAGTAAAATTGCGCAGTACCGATTATTTTGGTGATCCCTCTGAATTTGTTACAAAAAAGAAGCAACGTTACCTCATTGAAGCTGCCGAGGCATACCTGGAAACTATTCCTTCGTCACCCGAGGTTCGCTTCGATATAGTCTCAATCATTGGATCAGATGGGCATTTTGAGATTGAGCATATTACCGATGCCTTCAACCCTTAATAAATACATAGTATCACAGATTATTCTAAGTCCTTAAAATTCCGATTCTTCAGGAATATGCAACCCTGTTCAGCATAAGATGTCTTTCAGACAAAACCAAAATCATGATAAGAACTTTTACAATTTGTCTATTAGCATCTGTACTATCTTGCTCACAAATACTTGCACAGACTCCGGTTCAGACCGTTAGGGGAGTTGTTACCGAAAGAGAAACCCAGGTACCACTGCCGGGAGCTAATATTGTTATATTAAATAGTAATCCGGCTTTAGCAACAATAAGCGACAATGATGGTAATTTTAAAATTGAAAACGTTCCTGTTGGCAGGTACGATATTCAGATTAGTTTTGTAGGGTATGAGCCTTACATTGTTCCTGAAATTCTGGTTAATTCCGCAAAAGAAATACTGATCAATGCATCTCTGGCAGAATCGGTTGTAAATCTTAAAGCAGTTGAAATCCATGCTAACATAAAAAAAGATCAACCTTTAAATACCATGGCCATAATCAGTGCCAGGAAAATGAATATGGAAGAGGCTCACCGGTATGCAGGAGGATTCGACGATCCTGCCCGGCTGGCATCTTCATTTGCAGGAGTGGCCACAGGTCATATGGATGATAATTCGATATCGGTGAGGGGAAATGCACCAAAGAGTTTGTTATGGCGCCTGGAGGGAGTTGAAATTCCAAATCCTAACCATTTTGCCGATATGACATCTATTGGTGGCGGAGGCATTACGGTTTTTAGCAGCCAGATGCTGACCAACTCCGATTTTTATACCGGCGCTTTCCCTGCAGAATTCGGAAATGTATTGTCAGGAGTATTCGATATGAAATTGCGCAGCGGTAATAACGAGCAGTATGAGCATGCTTTCCAGATTGGGGCTTTGGGAGTAGATTTTTCATCGGAAGGGCCTTTTATACAAGGGAGAAATGCTTCGTATCTGTTTAATTATCGGTATTCGACCTTTGCTTTGATTATGCCGGTACTTCCCGAAGGTACCAATCTACCTTTCTACCAGGATTTATGTTTTAAATTGAATTTTCCGACTGAAAAGGCAGGTACTTTTTCTGTCTGGGGTATTGGGGGGATCGATAAAATAAAGGGAGAACCGGATGAAGATACTCTAACCTGGGAAACACGTGAAGATCAGGAAATCATGGAAGGAAGGATTAATATGGGAGCGATAGGATTAAATCATAGACAAACCCTTGGAAAGAAAGCTTTTATCGAATCCATTCTTAGCGCATCGGCAAGTGAAACCGGTTATGAAGAAAACTTACTTGCCACTAACCTGGTTACCGAATATCCCATGGAACATATTCAGACTGCAAACTGGCGTTATGCCTTTACCAGCAAGCTCAATTATAAATTTAGTGCCAAGCACAGCAACCGTACCGGTTTTATTATAAACCGTTTGATGTATAATACAAATCTTAAATATAGTAACCTGGTTTCCGAACCTCTGATAACAGTTGTGGATGACAAAGGTTCCTCAGGTCTTTATCAAATATTCTCACAGTCGAGAATGGAATTAGTTCCCGGATTGGTAATAAATTTAGGGGCTCATTTGCAATATGTATCAATCAGCAGGGAATTTGTTCCTGAACCACGGGTAGGCATTTCATATCAACTTCCTTCCGCTTGGGTTTTGAGTATAGGATATGGTAAGCACAGCCAACTGGAACCGTTGGCAATATACCTGGCAGAGATCCAAACAAACAGTGGATATGAACAACTGAACAAGGATCTGCGCATCACAAAATCGCACCACTTAGTTGCCGGAATAGATCATAGCTTTAGCCGGTATCTGAGATTGAAAATTGAACCCTATTTCCAATATTTATATGATGTGCCGGTTATTAACGATAGTTCCTATTCAACCATTAATATAGAAAATGATATATTTATGGTACACGAATTATCTAACAGGGGAACCGGGATCAACTATGGTATCGATATTACCTTGGAAAGGTTTCTGAACAAAGGATATTACTACCTGTTCAGTGCATCGTTATTTGATTCGAAATACAAGGGGGGTGATAAAGTTATACGAAATACTTTGTACAACAGAAATTATGTTATAAAGCTTTTGTTCGGTAAGGAATGGCAAACCCGTAAAAACAATATTTTTAGTATAAATGGACGTCTGAATTACTTAGGAGGAAGCCGAATGGCACCCATCGATTATGAAAGTTCCATTAACTCGCAGGAGCTTATATATGATTATTCGCGCATTTACGAAAAACGTAAACCCGATGTTTTTCAGCTCGATCTTACAGTGTCCTATAAAATAAATAAAAAGAATCATTCAAGCAGCTGGGCGCTGCAGGTTTTAAATGTTCTCGGTCATAAGGAGAATTATGGTTACATTTACAATTTTAAAACAGGGAACGTTGAGAATGATGAGGTAGTAGTAGTTGTACCTTCGATCAGTTATAAGATAGATTTTTAAAAACTTGTAAAAAGTAAAAGGCCCTCTTTTTTATTAAAAAAGCCTAATTTTAGCTTTTGCTATTCCAATGGCTTTTATGAACATTGAATCTTTACGGGAATATTGTCTTTCGAAAAAGGAGTCAACCGAAGGTTTTCCCTTCGACGAATCTACTCTCGTATTTAAAATTTTTAATAAGATGTTTGCTCTTATAGATCTGGAGAGCGATTTAAGCATTAATCTGAAATGCGATCCGTTAAAAGCAATAGAACCTCGGGAGAAATACCCGGCAGTAATACCCGGATATCATATGAATAAAATCATTATCTCCTTTTAGTATGCTGTAAAACAAATGAAACCGAAGGAAGCAATCGCCTTATATTCTTAAAAGTAATACTTCAGATTAAATATAAACATATCATAGTCCTTCATGTTGGCAAATAAGTTATCGCCTTTGCCTTCAAAGAGCACTGAGGATAATGAAATCTCAGTATTAACAGTTGCTTTATAAGTTATTACCGGCATATATGCAAGGGCATAATTCTCTTTGATATCCTTCCAGTCGGTAATAATGAAAGCTCCACTTAGGGGTGAAATTTTAAGCTTGTCATTGAAGAAACTTTTATCATATCTTAAAAAGAAATAATCATTCAAGGCATTATTTCCTCTTTCATGAATGAAACCATGTATGTATTGAAGATTTACGTATGATCCATCTGCAAAATTATAGTCACCACCTACTACAAATTTTATAAAGGGTTTTGCATCCAGGATAAGTGAATCTACTATTACTGGTTCAGGAGACATAGGAAAAAGGGCTGAGAGATTATTGGTCATGGTTAAATCCTCTTTCGGGATAAATGCAGCAGCCTCTGCCCAGAAACCTATCCCTGCAATGCTTGTAGCCAGATCTGCACCAATGATATGATTCCTTTCATAGGATAGTTGAGCGTTTATATTCATTCCTCCCTGCGCATCTACCGGAATAAATATATTTCTTGTATTGTATGGTAAACCATCCCTGCCCCAAACATAACTTACTGAAAAATCAATCCCACCAGCGAAACCTTTAAATCTTAAACCTGTTGTAGGGCTTTCCCAAAGATTATATTCCGGCATGAGCATTGTGTCGGAGTATTCCACTAAAACCATGTCTGGTGGCATTTCCACTGAAGAATTCAGTACCCCGGCAAAAATGCCCACAGGTAAATTAGCCGGTTGAAAGAATGGAACATACACACCCTGCAACGAAAAATCATTATTAAAATAATACTGCAAGTTTATTGCATCAGCACCGCGATGACGACCAAAATCCAGAATGTCTTCCATGTCGTAGGGATTCAGGTTATCTGTTGGATTTATCACATCGGCAGTTCCCCAGGCAATTCGTTGACGTCCAATGGTTATATCCAAATTTTTTGTAAGAAAACCATATAGTTGAACATATACCTCCCTTATTTCAAGATTATAAGGATCAATTATTCCTTTGTTATATAAATCGCTTGACGAGGTAATATCGGGTAAACCTATATTTCGAAGCCAGACTTCACTATAGAATTTTGAATTACCAGTGATTTTTTTGTCCAGTTTGACAGTAAGACGATTTTCGTTCCACACCCAGGGACTTTTTTCCTGAAGAAGGAACCGTTGATCGGTCATCAACTCTCCTGATAATTGTAACGGATTCTCCTGAGCATATGCAAGTCCTAAGGAAGTCAAAATTAAAATTAGAGATATATTGATCTTATTCATATCTGATGCTATAATTATTGTTTAAGTATTCTTACCGTAAATTCATCGTCAGATAAGCCAGTATCGTATTTAACATCCGACATTTGCATTTTGGTTTTATGGTTTTTCTTTAGGTCAGTCATTTCAATTTCTAAGGCATTCCAGTACTCACCAATTTTTTTGAATGTGTATTTAGCTACTTTAATTTTTGTATTGCTTCTATCGTAATACTCCATTAACTCAGGATAATAATTTGCTTTATTGATAGATACAATTATTTTGGAATAATCGGATCGTTCTTTTGGTGTTAGCTCCACCACAAATACATTTTCTTCCGTTTTAATGAGTTTTGCCGCATATTTTTCGGCATAGGGTTTTGATTCCATATCGTCATAAGAAAAATCGGTACCGGCAAAATTCTGGTTTTTAATACTGGCAGAGATTCGGCGTTCTTTGTCAAATGCGGGCAAATAAAGGTACATTATATCGTTTGGGAGGGATAAAACGGATATGCCGGCTTGCGATGCCGGTGAAGTGAAACGCATGATGCGTTTATCCGTACCTTTTTGTTTGATAGTTGCTTCCCGGATTTCTTGTTTACCGTTTTTATCAATTAAAATAATTTTATTTGTTCCTGTCAAATCATTTGGAGCATATAATACATTATCCATATTCTTCAGAATAGTATTGACATCCTGTGCATTTACAATTAATATACTTCCTACTATTATTAGTATAGTAATGACTGCTGAATGAATTTTTGTTTTCATGTCACTATGTTTAAGGTGTTAAAAATTATTTTGCAGATATTTTTTTCTTCTGTTTGCCAATATTAATATCACAGGCAATAAAGTTAGTGCGCCCAACCCTGAGCCAAACATACTTATCGCAATCAGTAAGCCAAAATTTCGTATAGGGAGTATTTGTGCAAACAACAGCACCAAAAATCCTGCGGCTACTGATACTACATTTATAATAACAGCTTTTCCCTTTGCCATAATTGTTTCTTCAATTGCTTTTTCCACATTCCCATGATCGTTCAAATGTGTATTAAAACCAGAAATAATATGTATGGAATAGTCGATACCAATACCCAGGGCAATACTGCCTACCAATACTGTTGCTATATCGAGCGAGATACCGGTGAAGCCCATAAAGCCCAGAAGTATTAAAATTGTAGCGATAATCGGAATAGTAGCGTAAACTCCTTTTGCAAATGAACGCATTGTGACCCCAACAATTAAAAGTACTAATATAATTGCAATTATAAGGCTGCTGTATTGGCTTTTAACAAGGCTGTCGTTAAGTTTGACATATAAAGGAGGTATACCGGTAAATTTAATCTTACAGCTTTCGTTCGAATTATCCTCACTAAATTTGTTCATTTTATTAGTAAAGTCTTTTATCTCATCCGTCTCAATAGAACCAAATTTTGATTGAATAATCGCTTTATCCAGTACATCTGAAACCAGTTGTTGCATAACATCTTGCCCATCAAGAAGAAACCATAATTGTTCAATCTTAGCTTTATCATCCGGTATCTTTTCCCCTTCTCCCATCGCATCATTCATTTGTTCAACAAGATCGGCAACGGATTGAGCAGAATAAATATTTGGATCCTCTATCATAAAATCTTCGGTTTTAATTATCATATTCAATACTTCCGGTTCCTGTACATCTCCATCAAATTCAATAAAAACAGGTAATGAACCTCCAAATTTTTTCTGCATTACATTTTCTGATATTCTTGTGGGATTATCTTTTTTAAAATAATCAGTTATGTTTACACTGGTTTTTATGAAGAATATACCGGCTATGCTTAATAATAGCAGAATTCCCCATACTATTAAAATGCGTTTTGGATGGTTGAAAAGAAGGTGTACGAGTGGTCGCAGAATAACACGGGTCAATATACTTTTCTTTTCTGCTTTTTCAGTTTTAATCTTTTTTCTATACATTGATAATGCTGAAATAATTGCCGGGACGAAAAATATTGACAACAACAAAGCGATAAGTATTCCAATGGCAGTGCAAATACCGAAGTCCCTGGTCATTGTAAGGTATGCTCCAAATATAAATGAAATAAAACCAATGGCGGTTGTAACAGATGCCAGGAATACCGGGATCGTGGTGTAGGCCATAGCCTTGATTAAAGCCTGCTTTCTGTCTTTTAGGGCATTTAAGTTTATACTGTTTAGCACATGAATTGTATAAGCACTTCCGATCGCTAGCAATACAACCGGCATAAAACTAGTTATAATTGTTATCTCATAACCTGAGAATCCCATTATACCCAGTGTCCAGATTACAGTAATCCCAGCTATAAGTATGGGTAACAGCATCCCACGAAAAGATCTGAAGCTAAATAATAATATTAAAGCAATAACTAAAAAAACGATAGGTATAAGCCATATCATATCAGACAGGATCAGATCCGTAACATCGTTCAATAAAAAAGGTAATCCACCAAAATAAACCATCTCTGGTAAGTTCAATGCTTCGACTTTTGTCTTGATATTATTGGCAATTTCCTGCTTATCTGCATCAGAAAATACTGTAAATAAAATCACGGTAGCTGTTCCATCTTCAGAAACTATAGCCCCTTTATACATTTCTTTAGAAAAAACATAGTTCTTAAGGCTATCTAATTCTGATTGACCATCAGGCAAATCATACTCATCTACCAGGTTTCCTATTTCAATTCCCCAATCAGAACTTTTGATATCAAGAATATTTGTAAGACTTGTTACAGTTGATACACCATCAGTAATTCTTAAGCTATCAGTAATTTGCTTTATGTGTTGTAATATTTCAGTTTTAAAAACATCATTGGTTTCCAAAACGATCATTCCTATTTCATTTCCCCCAAATTGTTTACCTATGTTCTTATATAAAAGTGCTGCTGGATCATCATCAGGCAGGGTGCTCAATATATCGGAATTTATTTTTAGATACTTGATTTGATAACCAAAAAAAAGGGTTAGGCCTAACACAACTACAATGATTACCCATTTCCATTTTATAATTCTTAGTGCAAATCTTTCCATATTAATTAATTTATTGACTATTTTAGTTTCTTAGTCAATGCAAAAATAAAAATATAATTTGACCTATTTTGTTTTTTGGTCAGATAAAATTCAAAAAAATTTCTGCTATTTTTTATTATTTCGTAGACTATTTATTATCATCGACACAAGATCCTCTATTGTAGTCTCATATTCAATATATTTATTTTGTAAGTATAAGGGAAGTTCTATGCTGTTTACCAGCATCATAACAGCATCTACAGTGGATACTATATTTTTAATATCGAGATAACCTTCTATATTTCCTTTTTTAAAAATCTGGTTAAGTTGGGCATATTCAAATTCAGTAAAATCGTCCCTGACATCTTTGACAAAATTGTATTTCTCAAAGAAATCGGCTTTAAGTGTTTCGTGATAATTCACTGCTGTGCTTAGTAATTTTAAGCGGGTAAGAAAATATTTTTTAATTATTGTTAACGAGTCTTTACTGCTAGCCGTAATTTTACTCAATTCCGTTTTAACATAACTCAATTCTTGTTTCACAACTTCATTAAATAGTTCTTCTTTGCTTTTAAAATAATAATAAAGTACCCCTTTTGCTTTGTGAATGTTTTTAGCAATCTCATCCATCGTGGTTTTATGAAAACCGTACCTGGAGAAATATTTTCTTGCTGATTCAATAATCTGGCTCTTTACATCTATTGGCGGCATAGAACTTGACTATTATTATTAATGAGTCAAAAATAGCAGTTACTTGTTAAACAACAAAAGGTATTCAGTTAAAAGATATGAGTTATTCTGGTATAATCATTTCCCTCATTATTCTTTGAAAACAGATTTAGAGTTTGACTTTTTATTATAATTTGCACAGAAATTCATAGAGATATGAACATAGAATCCATTCGCGAGTATTGTCTTTCGAAAAAAGAAGCATCCGAGAGCTTTCCCTTCGATGAATCAACTCTTGTCTTCAAAATTTGTGATAAGATGTTTGCTCTTATAGATCTGGAGAGCGATTTAAGTATTAATCTGAAATGCGATCCGGCAAAAGCAATAGAACTACGGGAGAAATATCCCTCAGTTATTCCCGGATATCATATGAACAAAAAATACTGGAACACAGTTAATATAGATGGTTCAATACCCGATCCACTTATTAAAAAATGGGTCGATCACTCCTATGAAGAGGTTATAAAGAAATTACCAAAAGCCAAACAAAAGCAATTGGGATCTCATTAATTTTCTTAAACTGTATTCAAATTATAAATACTGAATTATATATGAAAAAGCTAATACGATATTTCCTGCAGGGTTTACTGATTATTGCGCCCGCTGTAATTACTATTTACATTGTATACCTTGTTTTCTCATTTCTTGATGGTGCAATACAACATTTCTTCGCACAATATTTACCGTTCCGCATTCCCGGACTGGGCATTGTAGCATTACTTATTATTATAACCATACTTGGATTCATAGGTCAGAGCATTTTGTTCAGACCTTTGCAGAGATTACTAGATCGGATTCTGATAAATGCTCCGCTGGTAAAAGTGCTTTATTCTGCTTTACGTGATCTGTTTTCAGCATTTGTCGGGAGTGGGAAAAAATTTAATCAGCCCGTTCTGGTAAAAGTAAACCTGATATCTGACCTCGAAAAAATGGGATTTATTACAAATGAAAATCTGAGCGATTTGGATATTAAAGATAAAGTGGCCGTATACTTTCCACATTCCTATAATTTCTCGGGTGAATTGTTTATTGTCCCCAGGAGTCAGATAAGACTAATAAATATTCCGGCAACCGAGGCCATGAAATTCATTGTATCGGGGGGAGTAACCAAAGTATGATAATAATCATATTTGAAAATTGTATTCTCCTTAGTAAGATTGTATTTTATAATTCGTAAATAAAATAGACACATTAACTGTTTTCAATTAATAAAATCAAAAACCATGAATAGAAAAATTGGTTATTTATCTCTTGCTGTTTTTCTGACAATTGCATTATTAGCATGTCAGAAGCAGAAAACCGCGAAACAATTCATCGATTTTTCCGCTATCGACAGCAGCGTACGACCGCAGGATGATTTTTTTCATTTTGCGAATGGAACCTGGCTGAAAACCACTGAAATTCCTGCTTCTGAAAGCGGATGGGGAAGTTTTTACATTCTTAATGAAAAATCGACTTACGATTTGCATTCACTTCTTGAAGAATTGACTGAAAAAGCCCCGAAATACAAGAAAGGCAGTGTTTCGCAGCTTACAGCCGATTTGTATATAAGCGGCATGGATTCGGTTACTATCGAAAATCTGGGGATCGATCCGCTTAAGGAAGATCTGAACAAGATAGGAGTTGTAAAATCACCTTCCGATATACTCAATGAGATTACAAGAGAAATTACCTCAGGATTAGTACCGCTTGCCTATGGCTTTATTCCGAGCCATTATATTGTGTTTTATGTGTATCAGGACGATATGGAAAGCGATAAAATGGTAGCTCACTTCGATCAGGGCGATCTGGGACTTCCGACCAAGGATTATTACTTCAATACAGACAGCACATCAGTAGCTATAAGGGAGGCCTATCTTAAATATATTGCCAGGTTTTTTAAGCTTCTGGGAATCGGAGAGGACGAAGCAAATTATAAGGCTCACCGGATCCTGGAACTTGAGACCAAGCTGGCCGATGCTTCAAAAGATCCGGTAGAACTGCGCGACCCGATTGAGAATTACCATAAATTCACTGTTGCCCAACTCGATTCGATGATGTCAGGCCTGATGTGGCCTTCGCTGATACATAACCTGGGCATTGAAACCGATACGGTGTTAATGGGACAGCCTAAATATTATGAAGCACTTAACCGGCTTATATACGAAGTACCTGTCGATACCTGGAAAGATGTTCTCACCTTTTGGCTTATTCGGGGAAATACAGGTGCATTAAGTTCACAGTTTGTCGACAATCAGTTCGATTTTTATGGCAGGACCCTCAGAGGGCAGAAGGAAATGAAACCCCGCTGGAAAAGACTTTCGCAAGTGCTCGATGATCAATTGGGCGATGCCCTAGGGCAACTTTATGTGGCAAAATATTTTCCTCCCGAAGCAAAAAAACGCATGGATGAACTTGTCGATAATCTTCTGAAAGCTTACGAAGGCAGAATAATGCAGACGTCCTGGATGAGTGACTCCACAAAAGAAAAAGCACTTGAAAAGCTTCATGCCATTACCCGTAAAATTGGTTATCCGGATAAATGGGACGATTACAAAGGAATTACTATTCAACCGGATACATATGTTGCAAATCTTATCAATACCCGGAAATATGCATATAATAAAATGATCGATAAACTGGGCAAACCAGTCGATCCCAACGAATGGCTCATGACGCCGCCAACAGTAAATGCCTATTATAATCCTAACAGGAATGAAATTGTATTTCCGGCTGGTATACTTCAACCTCCTTTCTTTAATAAAGATGCCGATGATGCCGTTAATTACGGAGCTATCGGTCTGGTTATAGCCCACGAGGTGACCCACGGATTCGATGATAAAGGCAGGATGTTCGATTCGAAAGGAAATCTACATGAATGGTGGACGCCTGAAGATTCGAAACGTTACGATGAGCAGGCCGCTAAGATTATTGCACAGTTTAATAAATATACGGTTCTCGATAGTCTGCATATAAACGGCGAACTTACGCAGGGTGAAAATATTGCTGATTTGGGAGGTCTCGTAATAGCATACGATGCATTCAAAAGAACAAAGCAGGGGCAGTCCGACGAACTGATCGATGGTTTGACACCCGATCAACGCTTTTTTCTATCATATGCAAAAGTGTGGCAGATAAAAACTACTGATGAGTCACTGAGGCAACAAGTGCTGACCGATCCTCATTCGCCGCCTCAGTTCAGGATTAACGGACCTTTGACGAATATGACGGCATTTTACAAAGCTTTTGATGTTAAACCCGGCGATAAGCTTTATCGTCCTGATAGCTTGCATGTGCGTATCTGGTAGAAAATAATTTATCGGGAGAGAATTTATTATCAGAAAATTGAAGATGTAAAAAAGGCTGCTATTTAATTAACAGCTTTCTTTATCAATAATTTTCATCTTTCATTCTAAAATAAACCCTCTATGGAAAGATATCTCTCACCGGTGTCGTAGTTAAATCCCAATATCCGGTCTCCTTTGGGTATTTCAGGTAATTTTCGTGCAATGGCAGCTAATGTCGCTCCGGAAGAGATTCCGACAAATATTCCTTCTTCTTTGGCAGCTTTCCGCGCAAATTCAAAGGCTTCTTCTTTAGAGATCTGAATTGTCCCGTCAAGTAAATTTGTATGAAGATTCTGCGGAATAAATCCTGCACCAATGCCCTGTATAGGATGCGGACCCGGTTGACCTCCGCTTATCACGGGAGAAGCTTCAGGCTCTACTGCAAAAACTTTCAGATTGGGAAATTTCTCTTTAAGAACCAATGATACACCAGTTATATGGCCACCGGTTCCGACACCTGTGATCAGGTAGTCTACTCCATCGGGGAAATCTGTCAGAATTTCCCTGGCCGTAGCCGTTTTATGAATATTAATATTCGATGGATTATCGAACTGAGAAGGAATCCAGGCATTTTTCATGCTACTGGCCAGTTCCTGAGCCTTTTCAATAGCACCTTTCATACCTTTTTCACGGGGCGTAAGTACGAATTCTGCTCCGTAGGCAGACATTATTTTTCGGCGTTCAACCGACATGGACTCAGGCATTACCAGAATCAGTTTATACTTTTTGACAGCTGCCACCATTGCCAGGCCAACTCCTGTATTACCTGATGTAGGTTCAATTATAACGGAATCTTTTTTCAGTTTACCCGATTTCTCAGCATCGGCGACCATGGAAAGCGCAATACGGTCTTTTATACTACCGGCCGGATTTGAACGTTCAAGCTTAATCCAGACTTCATGATCACTTCCAAAAAGATTATTAATTTTCAGATGAGGAGTATTACCAACCGCATCCAGAATGGTATTCAATTTCATATTGATGGTTTTTAATTAAATAACAAAATTTATGGGTTCAATTTTCATTTTACTATCACGAATTACAGTTGTACTTTCGTGGTATACAATACTATTTGGCGGAACACTTTTAGTAAGCCAGACATTACCTCCGATTACGGTATCATGCCCGATAACGGTTTCACCACCGAGAATCGAAGTTCCCGAATAAATGATCACATTATCTTCAATGGTCGGATGACGTTTCTTTCCCCGCATGTTTTTATCCACCATAATAGCTCCAAGGGTTACTCCCTGATAAATTTTTACATTGTTTCCAATTATGGTAGTTTCGCCGATCACAATTCCTGTTCCGTGGTCGATAAACAGATTATCGCCTATTTCAGCTCCGGGATGAATCTCGATGCCTGTTTTACTGTGCGCATATTCCGACATCATCCGAGGCAAAAATGGAATTGTGAATTTATATAGCACGTGTGCCAGACGGTAAACTGTAATCGCATAAAATCCGGGGTAATATAATACGACACTCTCGATTGACCGGGCAGCAGGATCGAAATCCAGAAATTTCCTGGCATCATCCATAAGGTTTTTATAAATACCCGGGATCGTAACAAAAAAATCCTGTGTTATTTCACTGATGGGGCGCTCGAGTGTGTTCTCCAACGGTCCCAGAAGATCGCGGAAATCGATCTGCAACTGAGCAAGATTCAGTTCAATCTGTGGTAAAGTACATTTACGGTCGACTTTAAACGGAAACAGGAAAATAATCAGTTTTTCCGTAAAATTATGGGCTTTTATCATAGAAGGGACATCCTTCCTGAAGTTCTCATATTTTTTTAGGAGAAATTCTGCGAAATTATCGAGTTTTTCCATTGTAAAAATTTTGATAATGCTGACATACAACAATGTAAATTAGAAAAAAAATTATTGGGGAGAATGGAAAAAAATCTCGCTTCAACACATGCAGACACCACCATTAGAAAAACCTGGTCGACTTGAAAGTATGATACTGTAGGGAGTTTTAATGATGGTACCTGATATCATGATTTGCTGGTTATGATGAATGTAAAGATCAGAATATTTATTTAAATAAGGAATAAATAGTCCAAAATGTTCATTGCAGCGGTTACTTTTTATTATTATTTAACAGGGTAAGCTTATTATATGAAGTGATTAGTCCTTTAATAACCGATGAACTGAAGCCCTGATGTTCCATTTCATTTAATCCGGAAATGGTGATTCCCTGCGGAGTTGTGACTTTATCTATTTCAGCTTCAGGATGAGAATTATTCTCATGTAATAACCGGGCAGCGCCTTTTACGGTTTGTGAAACAATGTTTTGTGATACTTCTGCGCTAAAGCCTATTTCTATCCCTCCCTGCGTGG